>CAZXJK010000260.1:0-4370 GCA_964640895.1 uncultured Methylomonas sp. | reverse complement strand
GACATTGAATAGTATGAGTATTTATAATTTAAATGATATATTTCGACAGCCTAGAAACACCCCTCCCAAATACCCGCCACCTTATTGACATACTGACTAAACTAAATCACAGCTTACTGTAAAAATATTTGACACAATAATACAACTCTGAGTGCATGCTAATTAACTCTGTAATTTTTTTATTTTGAACTTATCTTAGGCTACACACTTAAGACGGGACAAAAATGTAGGCTGGGTTAGCTTATCTAGCGAAGCGCAGATAACGTAACCCAGCATTTTACGTATACGGGGCTTTGCTGGGTTACGTTTTTTTACTTCGTTAAAAAATCTAACCCAGCCTACGGTGTCCCGTCTTAAGTGCGTAGCCTTATCTTACTTTGCCCATCAGCCCCTCACCCCCTCACCCCCTAATAACCAACGCACTACCTAAATTTTTAGTAAAAAACTTCATCTGCCAATTTGCCTAATACCAGAAAAGGAAATTTATTAGCGACTACTTTATAAACCTTTTAAATAGAGGAGTCTTAGACTAGAATAGCACTAAAACCTGACACAATTGTCAGCCTCTCTGACAATACTGACATGTCACCACTGTCAGACAGCCTGACAATTAATGATTAACCAGACATACGGCGCTTTTATGCTTGAAAATTCAATTTCACTCGAGTCATTGTTGGAAACGCATGAATTGCCATTTATCATCATCAATGCGTCACTAATGATCGTCGGTTTAAATAAGGCTTGGGAGCAACGTTTCAACGTATCCAGGTCTGAATACATAGGCAAACCATGCTGCGATCAAGCACCCAACTGTCGGCACCATAATTTATTTATCAACCTTGAACCGTACGTTTCCACAGATATTATCAACGAAGAAACTGAGCTTACTGTTCGCGGCTACCCTCTGCTAGATAATGACGGCACTGTCTATTTAGGAGAATCCATCACCCAAAGCACTCCATTACTTAATACTGGTAACACCGCAAATATGCTAGGCTCCTGCGAGACCTTTCTTAAGTATAAAAATAAACTATTACAAGCCGCAAAAACCCGAGCGCCTACTTTTTTAATGGGTGAAACAGGAACAGGTAAAGAACTAGCTGCTGAATTTATTCATAACCACTCCAAACAACGTGAACATGATTTAGTTGTGGTTGACTGCACGGTACTTAGTGAAGACCTATTTGAAAGTGAAGTATTTGGCCATGAAAAAGGCTCTTTTACAGGTGCGAATGGCACAAAAAAAGGGCTATTTGAACTAGCAAATAAAGGCACCCTGTTCTTAGATGAAATTGGCGAACTACCTTTATCGCAACAACCCAAATTATTACGTGCCTTAGAAACTGGAACCTACCGGCGTGTGGGTGGCACTGCCTCAATGCAGTCTGATGTGCGTATCTTATGTGCTACTCATAGAAACCTTGCCACAATGGTACAGGCTGGCAAATTTCGTGAAGATCTTTATTATCGCTTATCGGTATTCCCTATTCAGGTACCAGCCCTACGTGAGCGTATGCATGATATTCCAGAATTAACCAGCCTTCTTATTCAGCAAATAAGCCTACGCGATGGCGAACAATACAGCATAGACAAACTTGCATTAATTAAACTGTTAAAACATACTTGGCCAGGAAATATCAGAGAACTAAAGAACTGCTTGCAACTTGCTTGCAGCATCTGCCAAAACTACCATATCACTGAGCAGGATATTTCCTATATGCAGCAACAACATCAGCCTGCAACAATACAATATTCAGCACAAGCTACTCCTACAATGGTAGCACCTCAGCAAGCTAATACTAATCCGCTGATACAAATGGAAAGTGACATCATTCGCACCCTGCTCGCCAAACATCAAGGTAATCGCAAATTGATAGCTGCTGAAATGGATATTAGTGAGCGCACTTTATATCGTAAACTAAAACGCTTCGAGCTTAATTAAGGTGACTGTCATGAACCCATCATTAATCAGCTGGACCTTCAACTGCATCGAAGCCAATAATAAGTCGATAGACCCCCCTATAAACCTTAGGGAAACGATTAACAGCATCAAAGAATTACCGCCATTACCTGGTATTGCTACCAGAATAATGAAGCTGGCAGCCGACCCACTTGCCGATAGCAAAAAACTGGCTGCGATTATAGAGCTAGATCCATTATTAACCACTCAAGTCATTCGCTGGGCCAGCTCTTCCCTATATGGCTACAAAGGTAAGATAACCAGCGTTCAAGATGCCATCAGCCGAGTTTTAGGTTATCAGTTCGTATTCAACTTAGTGCTTGGCTTGGCCGCACTATCACCTTTAAAAGCTCCTGTAGAAGGCATTATTGGCACGCGTGCTTTTTGGACACACGCTTTAGCCAGCACCCATTTAATGAATTCATTAAATGAATTACTGCCCACTGAAAGTAAAATAGAGCCACAAACTGTATTTTTAGTAGGCTTAATGCATAATATCGGCCTGCCACTACTAGGCGATCAATTTATTAATGAGTTTAAAATATTATCTAATTTAGCTGAAGCAAACCCGAGCTTGAGCCTTTATAAATTAGAAAAATTTGCCTTAGGAGTTGATCATGGCGAACTAGGCAGTTGGTTGCTAAGAACATGGAATATGCCTACCCCTGTGATTGATGTTGTCTATCACCACCATAACCCGCATTACAAAGGGGCTAACTACCAACTTAATTTACTAACCTATTTAAATGACAGCTTGCTTGCGCATATTGGTATTGGTGATGCACATGAGAAAAGCAGTGTCGAGTTGCAAGCCATAAAGCAACTGAATTTACAATATTCTGACTGCAATAAAGCATTGCAGAAACTACAAGATGAATTGGATGGGATTAAAGGCATGGTTGAAATTTGCACAAATACTAAGTAAGTATTAAACTTCTTCCACTCTTACAAATATACTTTATCTAATATGGCCACACCTTCAATAGATTGCTTATGCGGTTCGCTATTACCCTATGACGCATGCTGCGCTTTGCTGCATACGGGAACAAATCAAGCCACAACAGCTGAGGCTCTGATGCGATCACGGTTTACCGCTTATGCAATGCATAATGACGGGTATTTATTACAGTCATGGGATACTGCCACCCGCCCTGTTAATATTGATTTTTCTAAGGAAACTAGCGAATGGACGTGCTTAGAAATTGTTGCCACTAAAAAAGGACAAGCAAAAGACACCAAAGGCGTTGTAGAGTTTAAAGCTTACTTCACCCAAGCTGGAGAGGAACAAGTACTCAGTGAAGTCAGTCGCTTTATAAAAAAACAAGGACAGTGGCTGTACCTTGATGGCAAAGTCAAGTCAATTGGCGCTAGTAGTGGCCCCGTTAATCAGGGACTCAATGCGCCGTGTAGTTGTGGTAGTGGTAAAAAATTTAAACGTTGTTGCGGTAAATAGCCTAGCTGGCAATATAGCCCACAGGCTCATCTATGACAGGGTTACTTAAAGTACCTATCTCGGCAATTTTGATAGTCACGGCTTGTCCCGCCAACATATAGCCTCTAGGTTTCATCTTAACCCCTACACCTGCAGGTGTTCCAGTAGCTATCACATCACCAGGCTCCAAGGTCATCGCTTGACTTAAATAACTAATCATTTCATAGCAATTAAAAATCATATGCCGAGTATTGGATGATTGACGCAACTCGTCATCCACCCACGTTTGTAACTGCAAATTATGTGGATCACTGACTTCATCAGCAGTTACCAGCCAAGGCCCCATAGGACCATGCGTATCAAAAGACTTGCCCAACATCCAAGTGGGTGAGCGCATTTGCCAATCACGCACGGAAACATCATTCACTATGGTATAACCGGCAATGACCTCATGCGCCTTATCTAACGGCACATGCCGACAGCGCTGACCAATGACCAAAGCAAGCTCCCCTTCATAATCTAGCTTTTCAGAAACGACTGGACGATGTATTGCCTCACCTGTAGCAATAACACAGGTACTTTGTTTGGTAAAAAAGGTCGGGTATTCAGGTTTTTCTAAAGCCGTTTCAGCAATATGATCTGCATAATTCAGACTGATAGCTAAAAACTTGCCTGGCCGTGGTACTGGTGCCAATAATTGCACAGCCCTCAATGGAATTCGCACTTGCTGGTTATCAATAAGCGCTTGTAAAGCTTGCCTTGCAGGCTCTCCAGCTTCTAAAAAAGCCAGCATTGTTTGTGGTACTCCTTCTTGCTCTAAGCTATCCACAACATCTTCGCCAACGACTGCTCCGACTCTGCTTATTCCTTTATAAATAAATGTTACCAACTTCATTACTTACGCACCCAATAATATAAAGCAGATATTTTAACACTGCCAGCTTTGCAAAAGGAGAAAGGAGTTAAGGCAACTAAAGC
>CAZXJK010000259.1:0-4438 GCA_964640895.1 uncultured Methylomonas sp. | reverse complement strand
TTTATTCCCAATTTTGCCACTGATTTTTACACCTAATATTTCGGGCGCTGATGCCATAACAGGTGCAGTACAACAGCAGCCCCTAAATATTGCTGCAATCATCATGTTTTTAATCTTTGTAATCGCCACAATAGGCATTACCTTTTGGGCTGCAAAGAAAAACCGCACTACAGCAGATCATTATTCAGCGGGGGGTGGTATTACTGGTTTCCAAAATGGTCTCGCCATTGCGGGCGACTATATGTCTGCGGCTTCATTCTTAGGTATTTCTGGGCTGGTTTATATGTCTGGCTATGATGGTTTGATTTATTCCATTGGCTTCTTGATTGGCTGGCCCTTAATTTTATTTTTAATTGCAGAACGACTACGTAATTTGGGTAAATATACTTTTGCCGATGTTGCTTCCTATCGCTTGGATCAGCTCCCTATTCGTGCACTGGCCGCTTCTGGTTCGTTAAGTGTGGTGGCTCTATATTTAATCGCACAAATGGTAGGCGCAGGCAAACTGATTCAATTACTGTTCGGTTTACCTTATGAACTAGCCGTGATCATGGTGGGTATTTTAATGATTTTATATGTTACTTTTGGCGGCATGCTGGCTACCACTTGGGTGCAGATCATCAAAGCAGTTCTATTATTATCAGGGGCTAGCTTTATGGCTTTTATGGTGTTGAAACAAGTTGACTTTAATGTCAATGAACTCTTTCAACAAGCTGTCAATGCCCACCCCAAAGGGTTAAAAATCATGTCGCCAGGTGGCCTGCTATCCGATCCCGTTTCTGCCATCTCATTAGGAATTGCCTTAATCTTTGGTACCGCAGGATTGCCACATATCCTGATGCGTTTTTTCACAGTAGCCGATGCAAAAGAAGCCCGTAAATCTGTTTTCTATGCAACGGGGTTTATTGGTTATTTTTATATCCTTACCTTCGTAATCGGCTTTGGTGCTATTTTCATGGTCTCAACCAACCCTGAATTTCTAAACTTGGATGGTAAGCTTATTGGCGGTAATAATATGGCGGCCATTCATTTATCTAAAGCCATCGGCGGCGACCTTTTTCTAGGCTTTATTTCCGCGGTTGCATTTGCCACCATTCTTGCCGTAGTCTCAGGCTTAACATTAGCCGGTGCATCCTCCATATCACATGATTTATATGCCTGCGTAATTAAACAGGGTCAAATTACTGGAGACGATGAAATGCGCGTCTCTAAAATTGCAACCGTCGTATTAGGTATTGTCGCAATTCTGCTGGGAATTCTCTTCGAAGAACAAAATATTGCCTTTATGGTTGGCCTAGCCTTTGCCATTGCAGCCAGTGCCAATTTTCCCGTGTTGTTTCTGTCAATGTATTGGAAAAACTTAACCACTCGTGGTGCCTTTATTGGCGGTTTTACAGGATTATTAACGGCTATTGTCTTGGTTATTATCGGCCCCATTGTTTGGGTTGATATACTGGGTAATACAGAGGCGTTATTTCCATATAAATACCCTGCTCTCTTTTCTGTGAGTATTGCTTTTATTTGTATCTGGTTTTTTTCTATTACTGATCGTAGTGCTAGAGGCGCAATAGAAAGGGGACGCTTTCTGCATCAGTATATTCGTTCACAAACTGGAGTGGGTGCGCATGGGGCTAGTGAGCATTAGCCCTCAAAACTCGATATACCTATCTGCCAGTAACACGGCTTCTACCCACTGCCCCAACCCTGCAATACGGAAACCATCAGCCACATCATTATCAACTTTCCCTAGACGCTTTGCTTCATTGGCCTCCAACAAGCCTCGCCTTTGTGCAGCGGAAATACAGACTACCAAATCAATATTAAACTCTTGAGCTAAAGCACTCCAACGCACCACAATCTGCTGCTCATCATCTGGCGGGGTTGCATACCGAAAAGCATGATAAACCCCTTCTTGATAAAAAAAGATACGCAATACTTCATGCCCCATTGCCAAAGCACTTTTCACAAACTGATAAGCTGTCTCGGCATGGCTTGATTGATAAGGACTAGAATTGATTTGAATTGCAAATTTCATAAATTAAACGATCAAGAAGCAAGAAAGAAGAGCAAACATTCAGTACAATAAACAATCGCCCTATCGTTGAGCAACGAGTATACCATTTCATGAAATCCAAGAACCTGATAACTTTTAGCCTATGCTTGCTCAGCCTACTAGCATCAAGTGCTCCCATGGCTAATGATCATTTGCATTTGCCAAATCTGGGTGATTCGACAGGGACATTAATTTCTCCTGCACAAGAGAAAGCACTCGGCGACTCTTTCTTCCGTAGCATACGCTCACAACTGGATATTAGCTATGATTCCGATATTCAGCATTATATTCAAGCCATCGGGCAAAAATTAGTGTCTAGTAGTGATAATCCACGTCAAGATTTTTACTTTTTTGTAGTCATGTCTGATGATATTAATGCCTTTGCAGGCCCTGGTGGTTTTATCGGTATTAATTCAGGGTTAATCATTAATAGTGACTCAGAAAGTGAACTCGCTTCGGTGTTGGCGCATGAGATTGCGCATGTAACGCAACGGCATATCTATCGCTCTTATGAAGCCGCTAGCAAACTCTCTTTGCCTGCAGCAGCTGCCATGATTGCAGCCATCATTGTCGCCACGCAAGCACCTGATGTTGGCATTGGTGCACTTTCTGCCATTCAAGCGGGTAGCATTCAAATGCAAATTGATTTCACCCGTGATAATGAGCAAGAAGCGGATAGAATAGGTATTAAAACCTTGGCACGCGCTAATTTTGACCCTCGTAGCATGCCCACATTTTTTGAAAAATTACAACAGGCCAGTCGTTATTATGGTGCGGGCACTCCTGAATTTTTACGAACTCACCCAGTGACTGCCTCACGTATTGCAGATACTCGGGGTCGTGCAGAAAAATACCCTTATCGCCAAGTACCCAATTCACAAAGTTACCGCTTAATTAAAGCCAAGTTACGCATTGACTCGTCACAAACTTCATTAAGCGACTTGATCGTTTTTTTTCAAAGAAAAGCGAATCAAGGCACACTTAAACAACGCGCCGCCATGCAATATGGTTTAGGTTTATGCTATCTAAAACAACGTAAATATGAGCAAGCTGCTGCTATTTTCTTAAAACTTAGTCAAAGTTATCCTAAACAACGCGAGTACCTCACTGCACTAACTGATGTTGCTATTAATCAACGTGACTTTGCAGGTGCACAAAAATTATTGCTGGAGTTACAGCAAAAATTTCCTAACGAAAGCGATTTCCAATTTGAATATATTAATATTTTATTAACCTCCAACCAACCACAACAAGCACTACAGCACTTAAAATTATTCGAATATACACAGCAACATCATCCACGCTATTTTTTGTTGCTCGCACAAGCTTACGGTGATTTGGAACAAAGGGTTAATTCGCATCGTTATATGGCAGAATACTATTACGCCATTGGACATACCAATGGTGCCATCCAGCAAATCAAATTAGCGCAACAGGCAAAAGATCTGAATTTTTACTTATCGGCAATATTGGAAGATCGCTTGCACTTTTTTATGGATGAGTTGCAGGCCTTAAAGCAATTGCAAGAGTAATAAACATTAATCAGGCCTATACCTCTCGCCCCGTGACGCAGAAGCGTCACAGGCTACATTCCCACACTGGAGCGTGAGGAACAATTAATGTTTTCTACCAAACAATACCTAAGGCTAACATAGCCGTAATCAGGCTAAAGGTCATTAAATCTTCCAAGGCACGTCGTACCCATAATCTTTGATCCCCCATAATAAGTTCAATTCGATTGGTCACCTGATCTTGCATATGGATATTATGTTGCATTTTAATTCCCCTATTTATTTATATAACTGCGCATTTGCCCTACTAATACCCCTTGTATTTCAACTTGCTCGGGTCGAAAGCGCATAGCCAACATATTTGAATTAGCAGGAATTAATAAAGTTTCATGCGGGTACTGCTCAATAAATTTTAAAGTCGCTTCGGCTTTATCAATTAAGGCCACCACAATTTCACCATTACGGGCACTGCTTCTTTGCTCAATCACCACCCAATCACTATCAAAAATACCCTCGTCTATCATTGAGTCCCCTTTTACTTGCAAAATATAACACGTATTATCGGTTCTAATTTGGCTGGGTATCGGTAGATAACTAATCTGCTCAATGGCTTCTATAGGCTTACCTACGGCAATATAACCGACAAAAGGTGTCCCTTTGGTTTCATTGGTAGGAAGCATGTATTGCTGTGCTTTTTCAGTTAGCCTAACGCCTTTTTGCTTGCGATCTGGTGTTTCAACCAACCCTGCATCTATTAATGCTTTAATATGTTTATGCAATGAACCTCGTGAATTTAAGCCCAATGCAGTACACACTTCAGGCTACCAACTTAAGACGGGACATCCAGTAATTTCATTGGGTTAGAAACAACTCG
>CAZXJK010000258.1:0-4449 GCA_964640895.1 uncultured Methylomonas sp. | reverse complement strand
CATAATAACGTCTTATCATCTACTATTGATTCTTCTACACATATAGGTCTAAGCTTTGAGTATGCAATAACTACAATTGAAAAGTTTGGCATTACCTTAATGTATTCACCTCCTGTAAATGATAAAGAACTTATGTGGGCACATGATATGGATGGGCAATATATCCGTTTTCCTAATCAAGTTTTTCTTACTCAACACAATCAAAGATCACAAGCAGTCACACCAATAACTGACGAGCATTTAGGAAAAGCAATTGACTCTTTAATTATTCATCCTACTCCTCACCAGCATATTGAATCACCAATTGATAACCACGACATTCGAATTGGCGGTGGTTTATTAAACCCTTATTTGTACCTATTTCATTTAAGAATTCAGTTATGCCCCGATCAATCTAGAAGAACACTAGAAAGGGTTCGACTGATAGATTTATTTAACGACGCTATTAATACCAATCAACCTATTCCTATCAATTGCTTAATGAAAGCTCCTTAACTCATTTGCATTAACTTAGTCGCTGCACCACTCTTCTCGTCAGCAGCCTTCATTACCTTCACTTGTAATTCATAGTTCTTAGATAATTCAATCATCTCCACCATTGCCGCTACTGCACCAACATTACTGCCCTCAACAGCACCTTGTAAAATAGTAATGCCAGCATCCGCAACAGGGGGCTCAACCCCTTCTTTTAAATGTAATAAACCATCATTTTTCTTTTCCAAATCTTTTAGATCTGGTTTCACCAATCGAATTCGATCAACATTTAGCAAAGTCGTCGCATCTTCACCTATAGGTACGATGGTAATCGTACCGTCACTACCAATATCAATTTTATCAGCATCTGGAATAACAATCGGCCCTTCTTCTCCCAGTACTGCCTCCCCCGTACCCGTTTGCAAAAATCCTTCTGGGGTAACTCGCAAATCTCCTGCGCGAGTATAGGTTTCTTGGCCATCAGCTCCCTGCACAGCAATCCAACCTTCACCATTAATAGCAATATCTAAATCTCGCCCAGTCGTTTGAATAGGCCCTGGGGTAAAATCTGTTCCCGGCCTTTCCGTCATTGCATAAACACGCGTAGGCTGCCCTGGTCCAAAAACTGGCATACTGCGAAATTGCTCAAAGTCTGATTTAAAACCGGTCGTTTGGGTATTGGCCAAATTATTGGCATTGGATGTCTGAGCCAACATGGTCTGTTTCGCACCACTCATGGCGATATATAAACTACGATCCATAATGACTCTCCTTCACTTAATAAGTAATATTATTATGCATTCAAAATAGTCTGCATAATGGTTTTTTCAGTGGTAATTGCTTGCGCATTCGCCTGGTAAGTTTGCTGGGCAATGATCAAATGCACCAACTGCTCTGATAAATTCACATTTGAACTTTCTAAAGCTCCCGACTGAATCATACCAAAACTACCTGTACCCGGTTGCCCTGGAATCGTTTCACCTGAAGCAGTACTTTCACGCCATGAAGTATCTCCTGCCTTAGTTAAACCTTGCGGGTTAGCAAATCGCGTCAAAGCAACCGTGCCTAAAATATCAGAGCCACCATTACTAAATCTAGCTAAAACCACACCTTCATCACTAATATCGATGCCAATCAAATTACCTGTCGGCAAACCATCTTGTGATAAATCTTGTACCGAGTAGTTCGCACTGAACTGTGTAGTCTCACCAAAATCAAAGGTAAAATTCAAATCGGCAACGTTTAGAGCTGGGTCTATATCAATAGAAGCAATATCTACGAATGATATTTTGGCTGGATCTGGAACAGTTAGCGCGCCTGACGAATCAAATTCTAATTGCGTGGATACATGTGGCGTACCTGGATCAACCGCTTTAGTACCATCTATGTTAAACGGCACCCCATCAATAAAAAAGTAAGACTGCCACTGGTTTGAGGTGCCCGTACCATCCCCTGCTTTATCAGTTGCATAATACATACTTGCGATATGTGAGTTCCCCTGTGAGTCATAGATAGTGACTGAAGAACTATGGTTATAGGTTTTTGCATCAGAAGGATCAATTGGAATATCAAGAGTACCATCAAAATTTACCGGCTCAATCTCGGTAGCATCCAGATTAACAACCGCCAATACTTGGCTAGTTGCCTGTGGCGCTCCTTGTGCCGAGCTGATTTTTAAAGGTTGAAAAACCCCCTCGCTAAAACCTTCTTCAATAGTGGTTCCATTAGCCTTAAACGACATCAAGAAATTACCTTGATTGTTTACGACAAAACCATCCTTATCCAACTTAAACTCACCTGCCCGTGAATATAATGTAGGTTTGGGTGATGCAGGATCTGTCGCCAAGGAGAAAAAACCTTGTCCACTAATCGCTAAATCTAAATTATTATCCGTAAAACTCAAAACCCCCTGATTAAATTGCTGTGCCACATTCGCTACACGTACGCCTGAACCAGCTTGCGTACTACTGACACCACTTACACTGGCGGCATAAACATCGGCAAACTCAGCCCTGGATTCTTTAAATCCAGTGGTATTGGCATTCGCAATATTATTACCCGTCACCTGTAAATCTTTTGATGCGGCATTTAAGCCACTTAATGCAGTTGCAAAACCCATGACCGTTCCCCTTTAAAATACTTGTTTAACTTTACTAAATTCAACACTACCTAGCTGTCCCAAATTCAAAACCACACCTTTAGAGGTATCTCTTAAATCAACGCTTTCAACCTTAGCGCTGACAAATGTTTCCAAGGCTGTATTTTGCCCGTCAACCTTAGCCTCTGCCACGATACTATAGACTCCAGGAGCCGCATAAGTGCCGTCATCTTTTTGACCATCCCACTCAAACTTTGTCATCCCTTCCGCTTGAGTCCCTAAACTAATCGTTTTAACAACATTACCATTTTCATCACTAATTTTGACGGTCACCTCATTAGAAGCCGACTCCAAATTAATATTGCCAGCAAGCGAACCACCTATTTCCAAAACACCCGAATCACCGGAAAATGCAACTGAACGACCCACCAATCCAGATGCCTCTAAAGCCTGACTTGAATTCATTGATGTCGCAAAAGCATTAAAGGAATCATTTAAGCTACCAATACCTTCAACAGTACTAAACTGTGCCATTTGTGCTAAAAAATCCCCATTTTCCATTGGTTTGGTGGGATCCTGATGCGTCAACTGGGTGGTCATTAATTTTAAAAACTGATCCTGACCTAACTCCTGCTTTTTGGGAGCAATCGCATCAGTAGCACTTAAACCTAATTGTTGAATACTCTCTAAACTAAATGACATGATTACTCTCCTATTGCCCCATACGCAATGTCTGCATAATTAATTGCTTGGAAGTATTAAAAACCTCCACATTGTTTTGATACGACCTGGAAGCCGACATCATATTGGCCATTTCTTCAATGGTATTAACATTCGGCTTATAAATATAACCCTCTGCATCCGCCATGGGATGATTGGGAGAATATTCCATAACAGGTGGAGCTTGGCTTTCAACAACGCCTTTAACCTCGACACCTGTTGTTGAACTCTTATCCATTACATCCCTAAGCTGTGCGGCAAATACTGGCTGCCGTGACTTATAAACTTTATCTAAGCTACTACTAACGCTATTGGCATTAGAGATATTACTGGCCACCAAATTAAGGCGCATAGACTGCGCACTCATGCCACTACTCGCGATGTCAAAAACACTAAATGCAGACATAATTACTCTCCTCTAATAGCGGTCATCAAACCTGAAAACTTACCATTTAAAAAGGTTAAGCTCGCTTGATATTGCACCGCATTTTCAGCATACTTACCTTGTTCAATATGGGCTTCCACAGTATTACCATCCAAAGAACTTTGGTGCGGATTACGGAATAATAGTTGCGCACCTAATATTTCATTACTGACCTGCAAATGACCAGCATTGGTTCTTTCCATTGAGCTAGCTTGCGCAGGCATGGTTTTTTGTAAGACACTGTGAAAATCAAGATCTCGTGCTTTATATCCCGGGGTGTCAGCATTAGCTAAATTTGAAGCCAACACTTCACTACGCCGCTCTCGTAAAGCAAGGGATTGAGGATGCAAGCCTAATGCATTTTCAAAACTAATCGCCATGATCTTTCCTCTTTTATCAATATTTGTTATAAATAAAAGCATACTTCATGCCAAAAAATAATTATCTTTAATATCAAAAGATTACAGAATACGATAGAAAGACCGTCAATTTTTTGCTTATTTTTGATAGAAGCGGCAATAATTCACCGCTTATACAATATTGAATTGCTCAGAAAGTGTGTACGATATATAGATAAGTTGGAACTGGGCCTATCTGAAAAGCTACCAGGCCAAGTGCCAGCTGGACTCAATGGCTAAACAATGACTAAGCTTTCTACTTCCGTGCGAACGCAACTGCCCCAAATGGAAGCATTGTTACCGAGCTTTCAGGCATTATGCGAAAAACAAATAAC
>CAZXJK010000257.1:3395-4452 GCA_964640895.1 uncultured Methylomonas sp. | reverse complement strand
CATATTACTACTTACTCTTGAAGAAATCTATATTGCTTGAGGTAGGACAAGTAGGTGTGCATTGAGTTATGTATCGACTAGCCTTGCAACAGCCTCACTAGTTTGCAGAAAAACTTGTCCAGGACTTAATTGCTGCAAAAATGTGGTTTGCTCTAGCTTATCCATAACAGGTCCTTTTACTTCAGCTAGATTAAGTTGTATCGCACTATTTTTTAATTTATTAATAAGGTTTTCTAGGGCTTCAAAAGCAGTGGTATCAATATAGCTTACTGATGAAAAAATAAGTACCACGTGTTTTAGGTCTGGGTTGCTTATGGTTTCGCATTCAACAAAATCAATAATATAACTTACATTGGCGAAACTGATATTTTCATCAATTCTGATTAGCAAAATATTTTTCCATGTTTTGACCTGATGGCGCTTTATGTTCCTAAAATGATGTGTACCTTCTATACGGCCTACAATGGCAATATGTGGTCGGCTAGTTCTGCGTAAATAACTGATGATGGTAATGGCTACTCCAAAGGCAATACCTTCTTCTATTCCTAATATCAAAACACCCAATAAAGTTGTTAGTTCGGCAATACCATCGCCCTGGTCATATTTCCAAGTTTTAACAATATCCTTTAGTTTTATCAGAGGGAATATGGCAAGCAGAATAATGGCTGCCAGTGCCGCCTTAGGAATATAAGTAAATTGCTCTGTGAAAAATATTACCGCGATACTAAGAATAATGACAGCAATCAGCATAGCCATTTGCGTACGTGCACCTGCAGAAAAATTCACCATCGTTCTACTAAAACCACCTGCAACGGACATGCCGCCCGAAAATGCAGTCACAATATTGGCTGCCCCTAACGCCACTAACTCTTGATTAGGGTTGATTTTTTGGTTCCTGATGTTTGCGGTGACTTTGGCAATAGCGACGCTTTCTACATAGGCAATAATGGCAATAAAAAAGGCACTCGGTAAAAGGGCTTGCCACTGCACGGCATTATTGATAAAGGCCAAGCTAATAACGGGAAAGCCTGCTTGGATTTTCCCGACAATTGCAACA
>CAZXJK010000257.1:0-3295 GCA_964640895.1 uncultured Methylomonas sp. | reverse complement strand
CACTGGTTTTTAGGCAGACCTAACAAGTGTGGAATTTGACTTAGTATTATGAGGATAGCAGCACCGCTGGTGAAGCCTGTTAAAACTGGGTGACTAATAAAATTAACCAAGCTACCCATGCGTAAAAAAGCCATTAATAATAAAATTAAGCCACCTTCCGCTGCTAAAATAATGGCGTTTTCTACGGGGCTTCCTAGTGCGTTTATTTCAGGAATTGATAAGACACTGGCAATCATAATGGCGGCAATGGAAACTGGGCCAACGGATAATGTTCTACTGCTTCCTAAAAACGCATAAATGACAGGGGGTAATATACTGGCGTATAAGCCGACTTGAGCAGGCAACCCCGCTAACATGGCATAAGCAATACCTTGTGGGACTAAGAGAATGGCAGTAATAATGCCTGCAAAAATATCACCATTAAAGTCCTGCTTGGTATAACTTTTTAGCCAGCTAAAAATGGGAATATACTGTAAAAAACTTACTTTATTAGTTTGCACGGGTACCATACTTTCTGAGATGACTAAATTCTTGTTCCTTAGTTAACTTTCTGCTTCCAAGCATCGTAACCGCCAGCAATTGACAGCACATTAGTATATCCCATATTTATCAAGGTATTGGCTGCTAGTGCTGAGCGATGACCACCAGCACAGTAAACGATAATGGCTGATGACTTATCCGATGAATCTGGCTGTGTTGCAATTTTAAATTCTAATTGTCCACGAGGAATCAGGATTGCATTTTCAATATGCCCTGCATTAAACTCTACTTCTTCTCTGACATCAATCACGGTCACAGAGCTATTGCTAATAATTTCTTGTGCTTTTGCAGGGTCAATTTCTGTTATTTGTTGTTTGGCGGCATTAATTAAATCTTGCATGCTAGAGTTTTGGCGTTTTGGATCAGAGCCTGCAGTACGTTGGTCAGCCGCTTGATTCGCTAATTCCTCATCAACACCACAGTATCGATTGGCAGGTACTGCCATATCAATGAGCTTAGGTTTGGGCAAATTAAGGTTATCCATTATTTCAATAAATTCAGCCTTACTTTTTCCCGCCAAACGCGAGTTGCTCGTGCGCTCTTGCATAACACTACTCACCCAGCGCCCTTTATAATCATGACCTGGGTAGACTAGCGTTTCATCAGGTAAAGTAAAGATTTTTTGGGTGACGGCATCATAAAGAGCACCAGCATTGCCGCCTTGAAAATCAGTACGACCACAGCCGTCAATAAATAAAGCATCGCCGGTAAAGATCTTATCACGCCATAAAAATGAAATGCTGCCGGCCGTATGCCCTGGGGTTGCAATAGCTTCAATGGTTTCTCCCGCAGCAAACTCAAAAATATCGCCATCTTGAATTTGAATATCAGCACTGCTAGCGCCGCACAGTGAGCTGACGGCTGTTTTTGCACCTAGCTGTTGTCTTAATTGACCACTAGCGGTAATGTGGTCAGCATGTACATGGGACTCTAATGAATATTTTAACGTCAGATCATATTGTTTTAATAAGTCTAGGTAGACATCCATTTGCGTATCGACAGGATCAATAAACACGGCTTCTTTGGTGATTGGGTCGCCTATTAAATAGGTTAAGGTACAGCTTTCTTTATCTAATAATTGCTTAAAAATCATTGAATATCTCCGAGGGTTAACAATACAGATGGTAAAGTAGTATTATTATATAAGTAGATGTTAATGTAAAGTCTAGCTTGTCATTTTAAAACAGAGCATAGAAACGAGATATTATTATCGTTCCCATGCTCCAGCGTGGGAATGCCGCTTGTGACGCTCCAGCGTCAAGTACCTGGAACGCTGGAGCATTCGGGGATGAATTCCCACGCTGGAGCATGGGAACTATTAAATGTTATTGTTTTACGTAGCGTAATTTACGATCTCTACGTGTCCACAAGAAAAAAACCACCGCAGTACCAATCAGCCCCATCATGCCCCCTGGCCCCCAAATCATAATGCCCCCCAGTTGTTGGTCTAGCATTATTTCAATCGCTAAACGACCATCTAATACATCATAAGCTGCATAAATTTGATCCCTTTTTAAAGTGATGATAGCGCCAATAATGGTATTGGGAATGGTGACCAGCCATAAAATGATAATACGAATGCCAAATGGAATGCGTGCTGATTTTTGCCGAGGGTCACAGATTAACCACCAAAAAAAGAAACCTGTGACCATCATGGTAACGTGCATGGTGTTATGCAAAGATTGATCGGCAAGGGCTGCATTATGTAGGCTAGGGATTTGCCAAATTAATAAGGTGGCAATAAATAATACCGAGGCAACAATTGGATGGCCTAAAAAATGATAAAGCCATTGCACGATTTTATTTCTAATAATTGGGGTAAGTATCGAGTGGCGTATGCCTTTAGGTAAGCCTTGTAACAGTGGTGCTAGTGGCATACTTAAAATAAGTAATAACGGGCCAATGCCACGCATTAGCAAATGTTCAATTTGATGAAAAAAGAGAAAGTGCTCTGCAAGCGGTTCTAAAGGGGATTGCAAGGCAATTACAAAGCACAGCATACCGAGTAGAAAAGTGATGGTTTGGCCTGTGCCAACAGGGCGATTTGCTTCACGCCTTTTGGCGCGACCACGAAAATAAACAACCGTGGTTAAGAGCATGGGGATGGCAACATCAGGTGTGAAGATCCATGCTGACCAAATAGGTTGCCAAGGCCTGATAGTGCCGTGAGCAATACTGAGTATTGGGAAAAGGAGTAAACTAAAGGCTATTAGGATTTTTATGGGAGTAGGGCGCACGGGCATTAATTTGGGGATAAAATAGGTAGATACTCTATTAAAACATAACCGTAAATTTCAAATATTCATATTTTTTATGAAAGTATAGTCATGATGATGGCTGTGATAGTACTCAGAATTTTCTGCTCCTGTAGTTTATTTTGGTATCATAATCTGTGTATTGTCGAGTGTCTATAGGCTAGCTAGCATTTCTTTATCAATTGGGATAAAAGGGTACTGCTCTAGGCTGTCGAAATATAGCATCAAATTTTTAAATGCTTATAAAATTCAATGACTTGAAAAACTCATCCCGATTAAAAAGCGATATATCGCCTCAATTCAGCTCTTTAATTGGCCTCATTTATTGAATCATCAATCACTTACAGCTATTTGGAAGCATTAACTTTACCATAATTCAGTTATATTTCTCATTGAGGTTTATCATGTTATGGATTATATTTAATCTAACTTGAAAATTAATTACGTCAGGCGCGCCATGCTACCTCACGAAATTCAGGGACTCCTGTCACCTGAATTCG
>CAZXJK010000256.1:0-4458 GCA_964640895.1 uncultured Methylomonas sp. | reverse complement strand
AGCAGGATATCGCTAACCGTTTATTTGGTTCTTTACAAGTTGATAGTTCAAAAGCGCGTCAATTGCTAGGCTGGAAACCGGTGATTACGATGGATGAGCAACTGAAAAAAATAGCCAAGAGTGCATTAAATGAAAAGGGAAAAACTTAGTGTCGAAAATAACAACACCTGAAGTAGACTGTGTTTCTGAGAATAAAATATACACTCAAATGAATTATTTCAATATTATCGTATGGAGTATTTTCTTTTGCTATTCAGTTTGCATGGCACTTATTTTCCAAAATATAGTGGTGCCGAATATTCCATCATTAGGGGGAACAGGAAAACTATTAGCACATGATGCCGTGTATTTTGATAGTGTGGCGTGGGAGTTAGCAAAGAATATCCAAACACAGGGTTGGCATGTTTGGAAATTATTTCCGGCAAATGGTGCGACGGGTAATGTAGGTATCCTAGCTGCATTATACGCAATCTGGGGACATGATCCTTCACTAATGATCCCTATTAATGCAGGCCTCCACGCATTTAGTGGGTTATTTTTGTTTTTATTGGCAATAGAGCTTGCAAATGATAAAAAAGTGGGCAGGTATGCGGGTATTATTGCGGGTTTACTATTTATTATTTTTCCTTCAGCATTAAGTTGGTATGGACAAATCCATAAAGATAGTTTTGCAATAGCTGGAACATTGTTGATGCTGCTTGTCTGGATAAAGATTATTCATAAACCAATAGATAAAATTGCATGGTTATGGGTGTTTTTAGGGGGAAGTGGAGCGATTCTTTTAATAGGTATAGTTCGACCTTATGGATTAACGTTGTTATTATTTGTTTCAATTGGCTTGATAGTATTAATGTTTTTTACTGGATTATTAAGCAAAAACTATAAAAACACGATGAAGAGGCTTATCCCTAGCTTGACGATTATAGCTCTAATTTTTTCCGGAGTAATCGTAGTAAAAGAGCAATCTGGCCAGTTGCACCGAACAGCACTTTTAATCGCACAACAAGGTGACCCTCACTCACAACAGAAATGGCAATGGCAGGAGAGTGCATATATTCCAGATAAGATAGAGCATTATATTGAAACGGCTGCCAGAACAAGAAGATATATGATTAATTATGATCTTCAAGTAAGTGCCGGCTCGACAATGGATGCGGGGACTGCACCAGAAAATATTACTGAAGTTATGGCATTTTTACCAAAAGCATTATTAAATTCTGTTTTAGCTCCATTCCCGCCTGAATGGTTTGCTCATAAAAGCATAATAAAATTACTAGTGACCGGAGAAATGATGATTTATTATTTCTCTTTTCTGGGATTGTTTTTTTTGATACGTTTTAATAGGAAGCTGACGGTTTGGGTTGCATTATATTTTGCGCTTTCTTTTATGCTTATTTTAGGCTTCACTATTCCTAATTTAGGAACGCTGTATCGGTATCGATTTGCCTATTTTTCCATTATTTTAATGTTAGGCATTTTAGGGTGGGTGATTGTTGCAGAGCGAAAAGGATTAATACAAAAACTCGCATCATTTTTGAAGCCTATTTCAAAGGTCTCTATTCAAGAGAGTATACAAGTTAATAGTTCAGATAAAAATAGAAAGCGAAAACAACTCGTAGGTTTGGGTATTTATGTTATGGGGTTAACCTTCATAGGTTTTTTAGGCTTTTTCTATCGCGATATTTTGATGGCACATGTCTTTGGCCTCAGTGGTGATTTGGATAGATTTTTTATAGCTTTGTTGATACCCATGGCAGTCGTTACTATTTTTAGTATGCCGCTAGGCGCTGCGATTACCCCCTTTTTTTTGAAGTTGAATGAATCTATGGAGAAAGAGCAGGTTCAAAAAGTTATCGCTGGAATATCATTGATATCAATGACTGTATTATTATTTATTTGTGCAGTGCTATATCTTGTGGTGCCTCACATTTTGCCTCTTATTGTACAAAATAGTACAAGTCATGACTTAACTTTGATTCGACATTTGATAAGCTTGGCATTGCCTATATTGTTTTTTAGTGCACCAATTATTTTAGGAAATGCTCTGTTAAATGCTTTAGGTAAAGTGTTCATAACAGGTGTTGCGCAGTTAATTGTGCCAATTATAGCTATCCTTGCAGTTATGTTATTGGGTGATAAATATGGTGTTCAATCCGTTATGATCGGTATGGTTATTGGTCAATTGCTAAACTTATTAATTATCCAGTTAAAACTCAGAAAAACAGGATATTCACTTATTCCACAGAAAATCGGTCAATATAGTCAAATTCTTCCTCAGCTAGGCTCACAATATTTTCCACTTGTAGCCACAGCATTTTTTATGAGTATTACTATTTTAGTAAGTAGCTTTCTTGCTATGACGCTACCTGAGGGCAATGTATCTATATATAATTTAGGGAGTAAGGTGGTTTTATTAATTACGGGGTTACTTAGTGCGGGTGTTTCAACCGTTATACTGCCATATTTTTCTGCTTTAGTTACTAAAAATCATTTTGTGGCTGTTCGGAGAGAATTATCATTTTTGCTACTATTATTAACCTTTTTATCAATACCTGTGAGTGTTGTTTTCTTTGTTTTATCTGAACCTATAATTAATTTTATTTTTAGTGGAAATAAATTTGAAGCAACTGATATTGACGGTATAGTGCGAGTGATGCAATATGCAGTTGTCCGAATCCCTTTCTTTGCTTGTAATATTTTACTTTTGAAATTTGCTACAGCGACAAGACATGTAATTGCAATATTGATTGTTGCTATTTTAGGATTGTTGCTAAATATAGGGGCTAGTTTATTTCTTATGCAGTATATGGGAGTAGCTGGAATTGCATTAGGGGTCTCGATATCTATGGTCATAACGACATTATTGTTACTTGCTATCCTAACGCGATATGGCCATATTCAACTACTAGATTTGACAATTATTTTATTGAATTGGTTGTTGTTTATTACATTATTGATGAGTGTGCATTTTAGGAGTTATTCTGGCAGTATCGCGACGTTATTGGCATATGGAATGTTATTGGTCAGCTATCTGAAATCAATAATAGGTGAAGAGAAATGGCAGGCACCTGTAGTTAGACTTTCTACAGTAGACAAGGACTTCTGAGTGAAAAAGAGGATTAAACTGGCAAGAGTTGCCACCGTTCCATTTTTTCTTGATAGTCAATTAAAACAACAAATGGAGGACTTGTTAGAAAAAGACTTTGATATTACTGCTGTGGCGTCTCCGGGAGAGCTGTGGGCTAGGATGGAAGCAGTAGAAAATTTACACTGTATTACTATTGCTATTGCCAGGGCACCAGCGCCATTTTCGGATTTAATTTCACTTTTTAAGCTTTATCGCCTTTTTAGTGACCAGGGTTTTGATATTGTTCATTCTTCAACCCCAAAAGCAGGGTTGTTATGTGCTATAGCGGCAAAGCTAGCAGGAACCCCCATTCGATTACATACATTTACTGGACAAGTGTGGGCAACTAAACAAGGTTTCTGGCGACTACTATTGCAATTTTGGGACAAATTGATAGTCAGGTTAAATACTCAATGCTATACCGATAGTTTGAGTCAGCGAGATTTTATTAATCAAGAGGGAATAGGAGATACAAGATCCGTTAAAGTGCTGGGGAGGGGGTCATTATCAGGTGTTGACCTCAAACGATTTAACAGAGGATTGTGGGTTAATTTTGAAAGTGATATTAGACAAGAATTAGAACTGTCTGATAAAGATTTCATTGTTACATTTGTAGGCAGAATAAGTCGAGAAAAAGGTATTTATGAGCTAGTAGACGCATTTGAGTCATTAAAGGATAGTTATCCGGAATTACACCTTGTTATTGTCGGCCCATGTGAGGAAGATCAAGTTGCTGAAGATTTAAAACAGTGGTGTTTATTATCTAATCTACATTATGTCGGTATGACAGATACGCCAGAAAGATATCTTTCTATTTCTAATCTATTATGATTACCAAGTTACCGGGAGGGGTTTGGTACGGTTGTAATTGAGGCAGCTGCTATGAAGGTACCTACATTGGGGAGCAGAATTAGTGGATTATCTGATGCGGTAGAAGATGGTGTAACAGGCATCTTGGTTGAATCACAAAGTAAAATTGCTCTACAACAGGGATTAGAGCAATTAATTGTTAACAGGGATTATTGCTATAAGTTAGGTGAGCAGGCCTTCGTTCGATGTGAGCAAAACTTTGACTCAGAGATTGTTACAGACTTGGTTGCAAAAGAATACAATGATCAATTATTCAAACGCTGATCGACACGAGAGCGAAGGTGGCAACTGCTTTTGGCAAAAAATCACTTCTATTGCCCGTTCCAGTTAGCCTGATGACATTGGTTGCCAAGTTGTTAGGCAAGCGGGAAGCCAGTGATTACGATGGAGGAGCAATTAAAAAAAACAGTAGATGCATTTGTGATGAAGAAAAATACTTGATTAACCTCGCTCCAATGTAT
>CAZXJK010000255.1:0-4460 GCA_964640895.1 uncultured Methylomonas sp. | reverse complement strand
AATGAGCAAAATTCTATCTCTACTGAATAATTTTAAGCAAATTTGAAGGCTTATGCATAATTATCTTGGTAAGTTGGCTGTTTTACATAATGCGCAATCTGATGAGCAGTTATCAAAGGAGTTGGCGCTACGTTTAGCAGTACCTTTATATCATGAGGTTGATCAATTTGCTCCAGAAACATTTTTTTTAAGCTGGCGGGATGGCTGTTTAAAGTTGCTAGATAAAGATCTACTTAAAAAGGGTGGTTTAAGTGTTGATATAGCACCTAGAAATGGTGAGCAGCGTTCGTGGCCTGCACCTAAAGAAGGTGCTTTGGCAAAAGCTATTGGTCGTAAAACCAGAACGGTAGTTGATGCAACCACGGGCTGGGCACAAGATAGTTTGCACATTTTTCGTATGGGCTATGATGTTAATTGCATTGAGCGTTCACCTATTATGCTGGAGTTGCTAACGGATGCTTTTGCAAGACTGGCCTTAGTAGATTGGGTGACTAAACTATCATTGTCCGTGCCAGTGCTATTGCCTGGCAATGCGATTGATATTTTACCGCAGTTAGCCGTTGCACCTGACTGTATTTATATTGATCCTATGTTCCCCCCAAAACGTAAAAAGTCTGCTTTACCCAAAAAATCAATGCTGATTTTACGTGACTTATTAGGTAATGACATGGATAAAGAGGCTTTATTTAAATCTGCATTGCAAGCAACTGCAAAAAAAGTAGTCGTTAAAAGTCCTGGTTATGCAGTACCTTTAGGTGGAGTTCCTACAGAGAGTTTTAAAAGCAAGTTACTTAGATATGATGTTTATATAAAAAAATAAAAGGAAGCTAATGTCTGATTGGGTTGATGTGGTGGTAGAGGGTGCTTTAGCGGTTGGAGAGCACGTATTGGTCGACGTGGATGGTATTGAAGTGGTTGTTTTTAAACTGGAAGATGGATTTTATGCGTTAGAGGATGTTTGTACGCATGATGGTGCAGAAATTGCCAGTGGTATTGTTGAGAATGGTGAGATTGTTTGCCCTAGGCATGGAGCGCGATTTTGTATTAAAACAGGGGAAGTTAAATGTGCACCTGCGTATGAAGATATTGCAAGTTTAGAAATTAGGGTTGATGCGGGGCAGGTAAGAGTTCGTGATATGCGTTGGGGTTAGTTTTAAACTGAAAACAGCAGGGTAGCAGAGCTACTCTGCTGTATCACAAGTCAAGATTTAGATCATGCTGTGAAGTGCTTTAAAGCGGTTTTCTGCTTCTAATAAGTGTGAATCAGCAGGTTGAAAAGCTGATTGTCTAACTTCTTTTCTAGCTAATTTTAAGAATTTAGCTGCTTTTTGACGGTTTCTATCAACAACATCATTTGCATTAATTTCTTTGTTTAAAGCAATCGCTTCTTTGATAAGGTTTAGAATGCCTTGAGTATCTGCACCGTTATCAATTGCATGTCTTGTTTCCATGATTTTATTAACAACATTATCAATTGCTACATCAGGCTCAAAGCATGTTCTGCCATCTTCGCACTCAGCTAATGCCGCAGTAGAAAAAGTACCCATAGAAGCACCAAGGCAAACAGATAGTAAAAATGGTTTTAAAATTTTCATGTAACCCTCATAAATTGTTTTAGTTATATAACGCGTAGTCCGATTAACATTAACGCATTGGAGGTTATTCTAGCACAAGATCACAAAACAACAATGCTAATTATTAATGAGCCAATAAGCTTGTCATATGGTATATAATGATGCGTTTCAGAACTGATAGCTTGAAAAATGCAAGAAATTAATCCTATTACCAATAAAATTACTGATTTATCCAGTCGTACAAATGCGCTTAGGAGGTACCTTTGACTTTGATATTAAAAGTGAGCGTTTAGTTGAGGTTTTAAGGGAGTTGGAAAGTCCAGATATCTGGGCTAACCCTGAGCAAGCGCAAGCTTTAGGCAAAGAAAGAGGCTTGCTGGAAGCCGTGGTTAATACGGTGACTGAATTAACAACTGGGTTGGTTGATGCAGCTGAATTGTTGGAGATGGCAGTTGAAGACAGTGATGAAGAAACTATCACAACAGTTATTGATGATTTGCAAGTATTTGAAAATCAAGTTGCTGAGCTGGAATTTCGTAGAATGTTTGCTGGTGATATGGATGCTAATAATGCTTTTTTGGATATCCAGTCTGGCTCTGGAGGTACCGAGGCGCAGGATTGGGCGGCTATGATTATGCGCATGTTCCTGCGTTGGGGGGAGCGTAAAGGATTTAAAACCAACTTAATTGAAGAGTCGCAAGGAGAAGTTGCAGGTATTAAAAGTGCGACTATTAAATTTGAAGGGGACTATGCGTTTGGCTGGTTGCGTACCGAAACAGGTGTACATCGCTTAGTTAGAAAATCGCCCTTTGATTCGGGCAATCGCCGGCATACTTCTTTTGCTTCGGTATTTGTATCTCCTGAAATAGATGATGATATTGAAATCGATATTAACCCCGCTGATCTACGCATTGATGTTTATCGTGCGAGTGGTGCGGGTGGTCAGCATGTGAATAAAACTGAGTCAGCTGTGCGTATAACGCATTTGCCTACTAATACGGTAGCGCAATGTCAGAGTGACCGTTCACAACATAAAAATAAGGACACGGCGATGAAGCAGCTAAAGTCTAAACTTTATGAACTAGAATTACGTAAGCGTTCGGAATCACAACAAGCGGTTGAAGATAATAAATCAGATATAGGTTGGGGTAGTCAGATTCGTTCTTATGTTTTGGATCAGTCGCGTATTAAAGATTTGCGTACTAATGTGGAAACAGGGAATACTCAGGCGGTATTAGATGGGGACTTGGATCAGTTTATTGAGGCCAGTTTGAAAAGCGGATTGTAACAAAAACTTTTTAGAAGTAAGTTAGTGAATTGACTTGCTTTAAGATTTTTCAAAGAATTATATAAATTAACAGTAAAAGATGTCAGAACTAGATCACGACGAACAAGAACAAGTTGCGCAGCGCCGTACAAAATTAAATGCATTGCGCGAAAATGGTGGAATTGCATTTCCTACTGATTTTCGCCGCAATGTGGTGGCGGGTGAAGTTATCGCTGAATATGGCGAGAAAAGTAAAGAAGAATTAGAAGCGGAGCCTATTCGTGTCAAATTGGCTGGACGCATGATGACGCGAAGAATCATGGGTAAGGCTAGTTTTGCACACATACAAGATATGTCTGGCAGAATTCAGTTGTATGTAACACGTGATACTTTGGCAGAGAATTTTTATAATGAACAATTTAAAAAATGGGATATTGGTGACATCTTGGGTGTTGAAGGTGTCTTGTTTAAAACCAAGGTAGGTGAGTTAAGTGTACGTGTTGATGACGTACGTTTATTGACTAAGGCATTACGACCGTTACCAGAAAAATTTCATGGTATTGCTGATCAGGAAATTAAATATCGACAACGGTATTTGGATTTGATCATGAGTGATACTTCGCGTGATACCTTCTTGATGCGTTCCAAAATTGTCTCTTATATTCGTCAATTTTTAACTGAACGTAAGTTTCTGGAAGTTGAAACGCCAATGATGCAGGCTATTCCAGGTGGGGCAACGGCAAGACCCTTTGAGACGCACCATAATGCTTTGGATATGGGCTTGTATTTGCGTATTGCCCCTGAATTATATTTAAAGCGTTTAGTTGTTGGTGGTTTTGAGCGAGTTTTCGAAATTAATCGTAACTTTCGTAATGAAGGCTTGTCTTCACGGCATAATCCTGAATTTACCATGATTGAGTTTTATCAGGCATATGCGGAATATGGCGAATTAATGGACTTAACTGAAGAGATGCTGAAAGGTATTGCCGAAGAGTTGCTGGGTAATTCGGTAGTAACATATCAAGGTGAGCAATATGACTTTGGTAAGCCTTTTGAGCGTATGACCGTGTTTGATTCTATTTTGCACTTTAACCCAAGCTTGACTGCAGCTGATATAGATAGTCGGGAAGCTGCCGTTAAAGTTGCCGATAATTTTGGTATCCCTGTTAAGGAAGGCTATGGTTTAGGTAAGGTGCAAATTGAAATTTTTGAGAAGACTGTTGAAGCGCGACTTATGCAGCCAACATTTATTACTGCTTATCCTGTTGAGGTTTCACCTTTAGCAAGGCGTAATGATGATAATCCACATGTAACGGATCGATTTGAATTTTTTGTGGGTGGTCGTGAGATTGCAAATGGTTTTACCGAGTTAAATGATTCTGAAGATCAAGCAGAGCGATTTCTGAAGCAAGTGCAAGAGAAAGAGGAGGGTGATGATGAGGCGATGCATTATGATGCAGATTATATTACTGCATTGGAACATGGCATGCCACCTACTGCTGGAGAGGGAATAGGTATTGATCGTTTAGTTATGTTGTTTACCGATTCGCCATCTATTCGTGATGTGTTGTTATTTCCCCATATGCGTCCAAAAAATTAAGTATTGTTGACTCTACTAA
>CAZXJK010000254.1:0-4466 GCA_964640895.1 uncultured Methylomonas sp. | reverse complement strand
TAATCTTGCCATAGAATCATTGTAGCAGGTTAAGTTAACACTGACCCCACTTATTCTGACCCCACTTATTCTTATTTGATCTTTGCGATTACCCGCGCCGACCCAGAGTTCTCTACCCAGCGGCTGGCCTGCCTTACTGGAGCGGGATTCACACCCGCTGGAATATACGACCTTGCCTAGCTTCCCAGCAGTAAAAAATATAGTGGCCAATCTGGATAATTAGGGTTCTCTCCTTCCCACAGCATAAACCCCTCAAAATAGATATGTTCTTGACCTTCCATATTGTTAGAAACAATGTTGTGTACTTTAAATAATAATTCACTTTGCGGAAAAAAAATCTTGTTACCTGCCTCTAACACAAAACTAGGCTCAACCTCTTCTCCTTCACTATCAAAGTATATATATTGAATCACAATTTTAGGACTATTAAGCGCATTCGCTTCCAAATCAAAAGTAAAATATTTCTTTAAAATCCTTTCGTTATACTTAACTAAGTCTTTCGCAAATTCGTCTTTTGATTGATACGTTTTTGTCTTAAAATTCCAAAGAATTTTTTGCATTATGTTTTTGGGATAATCCATACTAATATTTATTTATAAAACCTTGCTAAATCTAAACCATGTTTTAAAGCCATTTCATAATAACTTTGATTTATGACCTCGCCTATTTGTTTGTATGCTTCTTTTCTTTGTTTAGGTGCAAACCTAAAATCAGACGTCTCTAGATAAAATGCATATTTCATCTCCATCAAATCATCTCGATTTTGATAATGGCACGCAATATCAATTAGAGAATCATAAGTACCTATTACAGATTTTAAAATTTTATAATCATTAAAATAATCTTCCCCAGTAAAATTTGTTTTCAATTCTAATTCTCCTTTAGTAAAATAAATTCCTTTTCCTCCATGCCGTATTAAGCTTTCAGGGAAATCCAGTTTTTTATAATCAATAGGCTCATTGTCATAAAAAGTCCATTCAATTTTATATTTTTTGGAGTAAAAATATTTTTTATAAGCAAAGGCACTGGGTATAATAGGTTCGATAGTTGTTAGTTCTGGGTTATCATAAATTCCTTTATAAATGCAGACCATATAGCAGCTTGAAAATGTTCCTAAAACATTTTCATTTTCTAAATTTAATATTCTATTGCTAATATCTAATAATATTTTTCCAAAAAAGTATTTACCCTTTCGTTCAATATAAAATATATCCCCTTCTTGTAGTCTTTTTTTGCTCATATTAACCTCCTATTTTATTTATTGACATGGGCTGTGCAAATGACCAAAATCATCATATTTCGCTTTAGTAATAGCATTGTTTTTATTTTGTAGGTTAACTTTACCACCATTTTTTTCTATATGATACTGTTCCCATGCATGGGCTTCATAGGGTGTCCAACTGCCACTATCTGCTGTTGTAGCCGTAAATTTTTTAGAGTTATCCCAGTCCGCTTTTACATCACCTTCGGCAGCATGTTGACTTATCCTGGTGTCTCTTCCTTGTACAGTTTGACCAACATAAACAACTTTCCCCGTATTATTATCAGTTACTGTATAAATTTCAACGTTTCTTTTAGTTGTACTTTCAAAAAGCGAAGGCTTATTTGAATTGTGTACTAGTAAACCAATCTCTCCTACAAAATAATTATGAATACCTTCAACTTCAAAATTATAAGTTGGTACATTAATATTATTTGTTATATTAATGCTTAAAATGCAACAGGCATTGTCCTTTGTATCTTTCAACTCCATTCCAATAGTTAGCTCTTTAGCTGGGATCCATTTTTTATGATTCACTACCCAAAACAAATGTTTTGAGGTTGTTAAAATAGGGCTGTTATTTTTTGTTACTATTTCAAAATATCGGTACGTCCAATTATCATAAAGTTTAAGTATTCTCTTTTCTTTAATGCTTTTTTCTTTAAAATCATACGCTAAAACGGTATCTTCAGGCGTTAACTTGTCTATTTCTATTTCACCTTCTGGAGTTTTTATCAGAGTTCCTGCCAAGAAACATGGAGGGGTATTTTTCAACTGATCATAAGCCACATCCTCTACAATATCATTAACATTCCTTCTCGCCTGTTCAGTAGCTTCTTGTGCCAACTTCTTAGCTCTTCTTGCCAAGAACCCTCCAGTACCCGAAGTAACAGCTCCAATCCCTGCACCAATAAGACCATCAATTAACGCCTCTTTAATGCTAATAGGCTTACCCGTCAAAGCACTTTCAGCACACTGCTCTGCAATTGAAGCAACAACACCGCTAACACCGCCAACCATTGCTCCACCGCCAATTGTAGCAGTAGCTCCAACAGCAAATGCACCTTCTACCAATGCACCTACACCACCACCAACAGCACCAATGACACCACCAATCGCTGCTGCCGTCGCTATTTTCCCCCAATCAAAATCTGCATCTGGATTGGCATTATGCTGTCGGTAAGCTTCTATCCCGCCACCAATCACTGCTCCAATCACAGCACCAATCACCAATGCGGTCAAAAATACAAATTCACCAGTAGGATCAGCCCGATTAAACGGATCACCATCACAGTAAAGATAAAAGTTATCACTCCCGCCATCATGAAACAGCGGATCTTTACTTAAAAACCGCCCTAACTGCGGTTGATAATATCTTGCCAATACATAATGCAATCTGGTTTCTTCATCATAATAATGCCCAGCCAGCCGCCACGGCTGTTTGACTTTTTCTATATTGATCTGTGCTTCACCAAAGGCGGTATAACTCGCTTGCCACACCAATTCACCTTGCTGGTCGGTCATGGCTAATACTTCACCACGTCTGCCACAGTGATAGTAATAGGTGTGTCCGTTTTCCCGCATTGCCAATGGGACAAAGCTGCTGGGAAAATACAGATAATCCCTTTTTGTGATCAGTTCACCCTTTAATCCTTTGGTTTCTTCTGCGATCAGTTGTTGTCCCGCCCAGAGATAGCTGGTGATCTGGTTCTCTTCAGTTTTTGTCAAACGCCTACCCAGTGCATCGTAGGTGTAGCTAGTTTCGCCTTGAGATGATTTTGCACTGATTAATTGATTGCGCCCGTTGTATTGATAGTGAAACAGCCCATTCGCTGTCATCCCTTTCAGTGTATTACCTAAACCATCGTATTGAAAAGTAGTGTCGTTACAGCGGGTGAGTTGATCAATTTCGTTATACTGCCCTTTGCCATGTGAGTTTTGCAGGCAATTGCCGTTCGCATCAATCACAAATTGCTCAGTCGCTTCTACTCGTGTTGCCTTAACTCCCAGTAAACGGCCTTCACTATCGTAGTAATAATCCTCGCTATGTTGCTGCTGATCTTCTGAGTGGATTAAGCGGTCACAAGCATCGTAGGCAAAATCAAAGGCACTGATGGTTTGACTGGGATAGAAAGACGATTTAATTGCCAGTGAGCTGGGCAGACCAAAGGCGGTGACTTGCTGAGAAACTTGAGTGCCGTTGGGAAATTGAATGCCTTTTAATGCCCCATTGTCATGATAGTCAACAGTATAGGCTCTGCCGTCCCAGTCTTTAATTTGGGTGACACGCTGTTCCTGATCGCGCTGGTATTCAATCGGCGTGCCTTCCGGGGTAACTAGTGCCGTACATGCGCCAACATCGTCGCGCTGGTATTCAATCACCTGGCCTGCAAAATCTTCCTTGGTCAGACGACCTTTGTCATCATAATCCAGCGTCAGTGTTCCTGTCTGGCTTTTGGCTTCGATAAGTCGATCATCCTGATGGGTTAAGACCAGTTCTGTACCATCAGTATAATCTACCCTAAATACCCCAGCGATTTCATCGTGAATATACTCGGCATGGCTTTGATTATTGACGGTAAGTCGATGCAAACGGCCTTGGTCATCATAATCAAAGCCATGCCTATCTCCATTGGGGAAAGCAATCACCGAGGGACTATCCCAGCCTTGATATTCAAACCGAGTCATGTGTCCGTTTCTATCTATTTGCTGGGCTAACGGACCTTGTTCTAAATTCTGATAGTGGGTGGTTTGTCCGTTGCGATCTATTTTTCCAATGAGTTTGCCGTCAGTATCGTATTCAAAGTCACTTTGGGTTTTATCAGGATGCTTGAGCTGGGTAAGGTAAGATGTCTCATTATAGTTAAAGTGAGTCACATTATCCGTTCCACGGCTAATAGCGGTGACACGGTTTTGGTCATCACGCTCATAACTGATCGTTAAGCCAGCTGGATCAGTGATTGCCTGAATTTGATGACCCTTATCCATTTTTAGGTGATAACTTCTTTTTTCACCTGAGGTTAAGGTTAACCCATCCACTGTGGTTGTTATTTTGGCTTTATGTCCAACTCGGTCGATCAAGGTCATGGTGCCAAGATCATCTTCAGCGCCCATGCCTTGCGCACGAAATGCCTTGATTTGTGCAACACGCAGATTGGCAGCATGTTTTTTAACCAGAATATTGGCTTGTTCTTGACGAATTTTA
>CAZXJK010000253.1:0-4490 GCA_964640895.1 uncultured Methylomonas sp. | reverse complement strand
TTTAATTATAATTAAAAAATTAGGAAATACTAATTTATTTTCAATAAACTTAAATTGCCTGCATTCAAAACTACTTACTGCACGGCAAAATCCACTTTATGCAACACCTCACCTGCCTTAGTAATTATCCGTACTTGCCAAGCACCAATATAATGAGCATCAAATAATTTACTGGTTGCAATGCGCCATCTATCGCCGTGAATATTAAATTTGCGTTTATAAGCGATCTTATCTTGAAATAACCATTCATGAAATACAGTTTTACCCTTCATATCTATTACTTCAGTAAAATAAAATATTCCGTCCGCCTTCTCTTTATTGGCGACTAAAGGTAGTTCAACCTGCCCAAATGGTTCTCTATGATGTATACCTAGTGCAAGCTGAGCCCGAGCAATATTTTTCTGCAGGAACACCAGATCACTAGGCTTAACAGTTTCTATAGGACTTTTACCCTGTTCACCCTTAGTTTCTCCATTAGAAACTAAGGGTACATCAAGTTTAAATTGCGCAGCGGAGAGGTTAACAGGTTGCACTTTCATCACCAACGTATCCTTTTCTACAATTTTTTGGATCGGTTTCTCTTGTAAAAGTTTTTGTTTTAGTTCCTGCTGAGCAGCAGACATATTAATAGTTTTATCTTTTTTAATATTATTAGCATTAGTTTCTACACCATCATTTGAGCGGCTTAAATAATACGCAGGTATAACAATAACCAATAATAATACCAGCAAAGCTATTACAATACGTTTGATATTCCATTCGGTAATCATCTCGACTTCAGGCTCCATAATACGGTGCTCTGTTTTGGATTTTATCTTGATGGTTAATTTTTTTTCTGTTTTCATTTGATTGACTGAATACTAAAAGAATATACATACCCCTACTGTATAAATACTTACACAGCCTGAATATAAAAAACACATGATGAAATAGTGAATCAAACACTCGGCTACACACTTAAGACGGGACAAAAATGTAGGCTGGGTTAGCTTATCTAGCGAAGCGCAGATAACGTAACCCAGCATTTTACGTATACGGGGCTTTGCTGGGTTACGTTTTTTTACTTCGTTAAAAAATCTAACCCAGCCTACGGTGTCCCGTCTTAAGTGCGTAGCCAAACACTCTACCTGAACCGATAGAGTGCTTTATTTAACGAATGAGAACATGTATTGAAACCCTAATTTTACCGATGACGGGGCGCAGAGTACCTGAATATTCACATTATGAACACAAAACTTAGGGACGAAGATTTATAATGTACACAGGTACAGATATGCACACACACGAGCTGATTTTTTATCGAAAGTAAGATGCTAAAACAAACACATAGCTGCCTACGTAACTATTTTAGCGTAGCACGCTACTGGCAAAAAAACGGTCATTAGCAACCTGCAGCTGTGACCACACGAAGCATATACCATTCCCGTCCTAAAAATTTCTTGGTAATATACCATCTACAGCCTAAGATAAGTAAAAAACTACTCACGACAACGCATGCTAAATTCTATTGGCTTGCAATGCTGTGATTTAATTTTTAATGCAACTTGTACACTAAACTGGACTTTTTATGAGTAACTTGCTTAAATTTTTCCAAGATACTTCTGCACTTTATGGCAGTAACGCTACTTATATAGAAGATTTATACGAACAGTTCTTAGAAGATCCCGATTCAGTCGAACCCACTTGGCGTGAAAAGTTCTCAGATTTACAACAAACCCCAGCGAAACGTGATATTGCACACAGCCCTGTGGTAGAGCGCTTTGCATTATTGGCAAGCTCCAATTCATCGCGCATTGCCGAATTACAAGGCTTTACCGAAGAGAGTGTTAAAAAGCAATCTGCCGTTGCCCGCTTAATCAATCATTATCGAGCTCATGGCCACCAAATGGCTCGCAACAACCCATTAGGCACTATTGCCCAAAAAATTCCCGATCTTGACCCTGCTTATTATGGTTTGGCGGAACCAGATATGGAAACCCTATTCGATACGGGTACGTTATACGGCGTAGATCGTTTGGCGTTAAAAGATATTATCAGTACCTTAGAAGAAATTTATTGCGGTAATATTGGTACTGAATATATGCATATATTTGATACCGACATCAAACGCTGGATAAAAAACCGCCTAGAGGGCTCCAAACCTGGTGAAAATATGGATAGTGCCAAAAGAATTTGGCTACTACAGCAGCTCACTGCAGCGGAAGGTATAGAAAAATACTTGCACCGTAATTTTGTTGGCCAAAAACGCTTTTCACTTGAAGGCGGGGACTCCCTAATCCCTATTTTAGACGAAATCATTCAACGCTCTGGACGGTACGGCACCAAAGAATTAGTGATTGGTATGGCGCATAGAGGCCGACTTAATGTACTGATTAATATCTTAGGTAAAAGTCCTGCGCAGCTTTTTAGTGAATTCAAAGGGACTGCCGTAACTGATAGAGGTGTGATTACTGGCGATGTTAAATACCATATGGGTTTTTCATCGAACGTAGCTACTGAAGGTGGTATGGCGCATGTCACTATGGCCTTTAACCCTTCACACCTAGAAATAATCAACCCCGTGGTCGAGGGTTCCGTCAAAGCGCGCCAAGATCGCTATGGTAAAAACAGCACTAATACGGTTATTCCAATTCTGATTCATGGTGATGCCGCTTTTGCAGGCCAAGGCATCGTTATGGAAACCTTAAATATGGCACAAACCCGTGCTTTTGCGACAGGCGGCACCTTACATATTGTTATTAACAACCAAATCGGTTTTACGACTAGTAACCCTTTTGATGCACGCTCCACACTGTATTGCACCGATGTGGCGAATATGATTCAAGCACCGGTGTTTCATGTTAATGGTGATGATCCAGAAGCGGTATTATTTGTCACCCAAATGGCGTTGGATTACCGCGCCACTTTCAACAAAGATGTGGTTATCGACCTTATTTGCTATCGCCGGCGCGGACATAATGAAGCTGACGAACCTGCAACCACACAGCCGATGATGTATCAAAAAATCAATAACATGGAAACTACCCGGCAACTCTATGCGTCTGAATTAATCCGCACTCAAGTCCTGACTGAAGCACAAGTACAAGAGATAGATCAGCGTTATCAAGATTTACTAGACGCAGAACAGCCCGTCTCCCGCCCTATCATTAAATCTGACTACTCCTATTCCAAACTATGGGATAAATATATTGGCCAGCACTGGGACACACCTTGTACAACCAAAGTACCACTAGAGCGCATCCGCTTTTGCAATAACCAATCACAGCGTTTGCCACCAGGTTTTGAATTGCACCCGCGTGTTGCCAAAATAATGGATAACCGCCGCAAAATGGCTGCAGGTGCGATGCCATTAGATTGGGGCTTTGCGGAAAATATGGCTTATGCGACACTGCTAATGGATCAATACAATGTACGTTTAGTGGGACAAGATGTTGGCCGTGGTACCTTTTTTCATCGGCATATTATTTTGCACAACCAGATTAATGGCGAATCCTATATCCCGGTAAAACACTTAGACACCACTCAAGGGCGACCGCAAATTTTTGATTCCATCCTCTCTGAGGCAGGGGTATTAGGTTTTGAATATGGCTACAGCTCGACTGTTCCGGAAACGCTAGCAATCTGGGAGGCTCAATTTGGTGATTTTGCTAATGGTGCACAAGTACTGATAGATCAATTTATCAGTTCTGGTGAAAGTAAATGGGGGCGCTTATCGGGTTTAGTCATGTTGTTACCGCATGGCTTTGAAGGTCAAGGCCCTGAACATTCTTCAGCTCGCTTAGAACGCTATTTGCAACTTTGTGCAGATCAAAACATACAAGTCTGCATCCCCTCTACCCCTGCACAAATCTTCCATTTATTACGCAGGCAAGTGATCCGCACCTATCGCAAACCGCTGATTGTCATGTCGCCAAAAAGCTTATTACGTCATAAAGCGGCTATTTCTACATTAGAAGACTTAGTGAATGGTGAGTTTCAAAATATTATTCCAGAAACGGATAACAGCATCGCTCCCGAAAAAATAACACGTCTGGTAATATGCTCTGGTAAAGTCTACTATGATTTAATTGATGCACGCAATATTGATAACCCAGGTGATGTGGCTATTGTTCGTATAGAACAACTATACCCTTTCCCCTCTGGAGATTTTAAAACCGAATTAGCAAAATACCCAAATCTTAAGATATTGGCTTGGTGCCAAGAAGAACCACAAAACCAAGGTGCATGGTACCAATCGCGCCATAACTTTAGCCATTTTAAACCAATACATATTGATTTAATCTATTGTGGCCGTCCTGCATCAGCCTCTCCCGCAGTCGGTAATTTGGCCAAACATTTAGCACAACAAAAACAAGTTGTAGAAACGGCTCTTTATGGGCACTCTGTATAGGATAAAAACATGAGCATTGAAATACGCGTTCCTACTCTACCTGAATCTGTCGCTGACGCGACTTTAATCAGCTGGCATAAACAACCAGGCGATTTAATCA
>CAZXJK010000252.1:0-4511 GCA_964640895.1 uncultured Methylomonas sp. | reverse complement strand
AATAAATACCGCGGGGGCAGTACGCGAACGTGCCTGGGCCCCCCTACAGAATTAATTAGGGGAAGCGCATTTTCGTAGGTTGAGGGGAGTTTGCGCCCCCCCCCCCCAAGCGATCAACTAAAAGCTCACCCCCCGATTATTATTAATAAGAAATTATTAATTTATTACTTTAAAGAGTTAAGAATATGGAATTAAAGCGAACAGCAATTGCAATATTATGTGCTACCTTTATGTTGTCTGGCTGTACCACTGATGCTGATAAAGAAGATCTTTTAGATGAGGGTGCAGCGCCCATAGTGAATACAGAGGGAGCGGAAAGTGATGCCTATAAAGTGGATTCAGCCACTATTGCTGAAGTTGATCTTGATAGTAATCGTGAGTTAAGTGTCGTAGAGCAACTCATGCAAAGTACTGAATTTTCCGATCCTAATAGCCCTTTATATAGACGTACCATTTATTTTGAATATGATAGTAGTTTGGTTTTAGAAGAGTTTATTGTGGTCTTAGAAGCACATGCTAATTATTTAATGTCCAACCCAAATCAGCGCATTACCTTAGAGGGGCACTCAGATGAACGGGGAACACGTGAATATAATATTGCTCTTGGTGAGCAGCGGGCTAAAGCGGTATTTAAAATGTTACAGTTAATTGGTGTAATGAATAGTCAGATCGATATTGTCAGTTATGGTGAAGAAAAGCCTGCGGTACAAGGGCGTGACGATCATGCATTGTCACTTAACCGTCGTGTAGAAGTGGTATATAAATAATGCAAAAATTATTGCGTGCCGCTTTGGTTATCACTAGTGTGAATTTAGCTTATGCTGAGACTCGGCCATTGCCACCGATTATTAACAACTCTAGCTATGCAAATGGTGCTTCTTATGCAGGGCGAGCACCGTCTAACCAGCCGATGTTACAAATGCTTGGGCGTATTGATAGCTTAAAGACTGAAGTGCAGCAGTTGCGTGGGTTGGTTGAGCAGCAAAACCATGAAATTAACAACTTAAAAAAACGTCAGCAGAATATTTATGCGGATATTAATGCGCGCTTACAGCATTTAGAAACAGGTAAAGCGATAGGAAGCAGTGGTGGTTATCAAAATTTGGCAGTCCCTGTTGCGCAGAGAAAACCAGTCACTCCACTCATAAAACCTAAGAAAAAACCTAAAACAAAAGCCAGTGAAAAAGCGGCTTTTGATAAGGCATTTAAGAGTGTTAGGCAGAGTAAATATCAAGTGGCCATTAAACGTTTCACCCAGTTCTTAAATGATTACCCAGCAGGTGAATACAGTGATAATGCAACTTTTTGGTTAGCCTCTGTTTATAAAGTAGTAGGGGATTTACCGAATGCGAAACAAAACTTTCAAGCCGTTTTTACCCAGTTCCCAAAAAGTGAAAAAGCCGCTTTATCTATGTTAAAGTTAGCGGATATTTATCTGGCAGAAAATAAAAAGAGTAAAGCAAAGCAAATGTACTCGCAAATTACAGCGCAATATACAGGTACTACCTCTGCGCATATGGCTGAGAAAAAATTACAAAAAATGGGTATCTAGTGAAAGAAGGTACGCTAAGAATTACCGAGATTTTTTATTCTCTCCAAGGGGAATCTACTACAGTAGGCTTACCGACCGTCTTTATTCGCTTAACGGGTTGCCCGTTACGTTGTCAGTATTGTGATACCAGCTATGCTTTTTCGGGCGGGGAAGTGCAAAGTATTCTAGGGGTTTTGGCACAAGTAGCGACTTATAAAACCCCTTTTATTACGGTAACAGGGGGTGAGCCGCTTGCACAGTCAGCTTGTGTGGAATTATTAAAACAGCTTGTTGATAAAGGCTATCAAGTTTCACTAGAAACAAGTGGTGCCATTGATGTATCCCATATTGACCAGCGCGTTATGAAGGTCATGGACTTAAAAACGCCAGCCTCAAAAGAAGAGCACCGTAATCTTTATACTAATTTACAATATTTAAGTGGGCAAGATCAGCTTAAGTTTGTCATTTGTAACGAACAAGATTATGTATGGGCTAAAGAAAAAATTACCCAGTTTCATTTAGGGCGACAATGCGAAATTTTATTTTCACCCGCTATGGGACAGCAAGATCCTACTGAATTAGCCGAATGGATTTTAAGAGACCAGTTGACAGTTCGTTTTCAATTGCAATTGCATAAAATTCTTTGGGGGGATGTTGCAGGTAAATAAGGTTACTAGCATAGGATGTGCTGAGGCACGAAGCGCATCAATCATCGAAGATGCGCTTCGTGCCTCAGCACATCCTATGTGAATTCTTTAAAGTAACAGTAACGCTGGAGCGTCACTGGCGGTATTCACACGTTGCAACGTGTGGAACGATAAAACAAATTAACAAAATAAAGTAAAGTGAAGACACAAGCACCCGTTATTAATGTCAAACCTTATCTTAGTGATAAGGAAAAAAATGCTGAGAAAGATACCAGTACTCAGCCCAAAAAAACAGCAGCCCCTCAGAGTCAGCTTGAAGGTGAGCGTATTCAAAAGGTACTTGCCCGTGGTGGTATTGGATCGCGTCGTGAAGTGGAACGCTGGCTAACAGAAGAGCGCTTGCAGCTTAATGGTGAAGTTGCAAAATTAGGGGATCGTCTTAAGCCTGATGATGTCTTATTTCTCAATAACCGTATTTTGAAATGGGAAAAATTCACTGTACAGCCAACTCGAGTACTTATTTACCATAAGCCAACAGGTGAAGTGGTTACTCGCAATGATCCGGAAAATCGTAAAACGATTTTTACGCGCTTGCCCAAAATGAATGGTAGTCGCTGGATTGCAGTAGGGCGCTTGGATATTAATACCCAAGGGTTATTATTAGTCACTAATAATGGTGAATTAGCCAATCGCTTGATGCACCCTTCTTCAGAAATTGACCGTGAATATGCAGTACGTATTTTAGGTGACGTCAGCGCAGAAAATATTGCCCAATTAAAAAAAGGCGTGCAGTTAGAAGATGGTCTGGCGCATTTTGATGATATTCAATTTAATGGTGGCGAAGGTGCGAATAGCTGGTATCACGTAACCGTGAAAGAAGGCCGGAACCGTTTAGTACGCCGTTTGTGGGAAGCGTTGGATTTTCAGGTAAGCCGTTTAATGCGTGTCCGTTATGGACCGATTTTTTTACCTGATGGTTTGAGTGCTGGCCAAAACTATGAATTGGAAGCTAAAGAACTTGATGACTTACTGAGTTTTGTTGATTTGCCGTCTGAAAGGTTTGCGCAATCATCCGGACCTAGGCAACACCAAAAACCTATGCCTGCAGCGAAAAAAAGCACTAAGCAGCCCGATAGGCAAAGGGCGGGGAGGTCAGAAATACCCAGTAAACGCAAGCAGGCCAATTCTGATAGATCCAGCTTCAATAAAACTAACAAAAGACCAACACGCAATAGAGCGAGATAAGTTTAATGACTAAGTTGACCGTAGCAGAAAAAACCTATCACTGCCAAGCTGATGAAACAGTACTGGATACCTTATTAAGAGAAGGCGTGCAAATACCTTTTGGTTGTCAGCAAGGGACTTGCCATAGTTGTTTGACGCGTACTGTGAAAAGCGCACCTCCGGAAGCTGCGCAAAAAGGCTTAAAAGACACTCAAAAACGACAAAACTATTTTCTTGCCTGTTTGTGTCATCCTGAAGAAGACATGCAGATTAAGCTGCTTGATCAAGAAGAAATGTTTTCGCAAGGCATTGTCATAGTCAATGAAATGTTGAATCATAATACCTTATTATTAAAAATTGATTGCCAAGATATCCAAGAGTATTTTGCTGGTCAATTTGTTAATTTACAGCGTGATGATGGATTAACGCGCAGTTATTCTATTGCCAATACCCCACAACAAGATGGTATTTTAGAATTTCATATCCGACGTTTGCCAGATGGTCAATTTAGTGAATGGCTACATGATGAAATCAAGGTGGGTGATAATATTGCTGTCTCTGAGCCACAAGGGCATTGTTTCTATGTGCCTGAACGGGCGGATCAAGGCTTATTGTTAGTGGGAACAGGTACAGGGCTGGCACCTTTAGCCGGCATTTTAGAAGATGCCCTAGAGCAAGGACATTCAGGGCCTGTGAAACTATTTCATGGTGCTAGTAAGGCAGAAGATTTGTATCGGGTAAAGGAATTAGAAGAGTTTGCTGACAAGTACGATAACTTTTCCTATTACCCCTGTGTATCGGGTACTACTAATATTCCTGGGGAATTTACTGCCGGGCGTGCTAATGATGTTGCTTTGGCACATACGGGCGACTGGAAAGGCTGGCGGGTCTTTTTATGTGGCCATCCTGATATGGTCACTTCCATGAAAACCGATGCCTTTTTGAAAGGCGTTGCCATGGGTGATATTTATACTGATGCCTTTGTGGTGGCGCAAAAGCAGGTCACACGGTAGGCTGGGTTAGATTTTTTTGCGAAGCAATAACAACATAAGGCACTTGGAAATAAATAAGCATTCAATATTTGGGCAGGATTTTTGTTTGTCATTAGT
>CAZXJK010000251.1:0-4532 GCA_964640895.1 uncultured Methylomonas sp. | reverse complement strand
AGTATGCAACTAGTTGATGTTTATGTATTTAATGCGACTGGTAGCGGTATTAGGTCCTGAGTGGAAGCAATATGGATTTAGGTCAATTATTTTGCCGTCATGTATTGGTTGTTAGCTTGTGTTTGGTATAATAGTACATGTTTAGTCAGTTAGCTGGTTATTATAATTATTGTAAGATCTTGAATGTTTGTTGTTAAAAAGCAATAGCATCAATAAATATAATGATTTGAGGTGCACGGAAATATGTTCCTTAGTTTAGGAGCGTGCATGAAAAAATCTGTAATTTAATTGTGTAAAAATATTAGCCATAATCTCCAGGCTAAGCCATGATGTTAGTCATTGGCTCTCAGTATGTCAATGGTATGATAGTTTAGATAACTATAAATAATAGTGTAAGGATGGATGACGGTAGTGAACTTTATTAGGTGTGAGGAATTTGTGTGGCGGTATCGCCGTTTTATTTCGGTTTTAATAGTGGTTGCAGTTATTCAAGTTTTTGAATTTCTGTTATTACATTATAAATATAATATTTTTACAGGCGGTTTCTTACAGCCATATTCTTATCTGAGCATTTTTGATCGTGTCGTTTTTATCAGTTTTTCACTGTGGTTTGATATTGTTTTTTTTGGTGTTATTGCTGTTATCTGGTTTTTTATTGTTGATCGTTTAGATAAGCATGGAATTTATATTTATTATATCTTCTCAGTGTTAACTATACTGATTATGGGAGGCTGGCTAGGGTTTAAGTTTAAGGTGTTGTCGTATTTTAATGATACGGTAAACTTTTTGATTTTACAAAACTTAGGTGGGGGGAGCTTAAAGGATGCACTGCTTTATGCGGGTAGTGAAATTGCTTTTTTTGTTGCGCTTGCAAGCATGCTAATTGCTTTTTTTATTCTTAGTTCAAAATTTTTGACTCGATTTAATTATGTCAATGAATTTCCTATTTATAAACGACAACAGACTATTATATTATATGGGTTAATATCAGCTTTGTTTTTAACGCCGTTAGTCACAAGGTTTGTTTCCGCAAACCCTTTATTAATGTATGGCATGCAGAAAAAAACATCTTTTCATCTTATTAGTAAGACTTTAGATACGTTATCTGATGTTGATTTTGATGGCTTTGGTAGTTTTGCTTTCCCGCGTGATCCAGAAATTTTTAATGCTCAGGTGTTCCCTGGTGCTTTGGATATCCCTGGGAATGGTATTGATGAAGATGGTTTTTTGGGAGATGCATCTGAGCCAGTCGTGGTACCAGATAGCTTTACTAAAATTGTGCCGAAAAAAGGTAAACATATTATTCTGATAGTACTGGAAAGTGCGCGTGCTGATTTATTGGAACAAAAAATTGATGGTCAATATGTGGCACCAGCACTTAGAAAAATAGCTAAGGCAGGTACTGTCATAAATAATGCGTATAGTCATACCGGTTATACGACGACTTCATTAAAAGCGATATTTAATAGAAATTTAATAGGCCAGAATAATGATAATTTATTGGGTTTTTTGCAAAGGGCAGGTTATCAGGTTTCCATTATTTCAGGGCAGGATGAGTCATTTGGTGATGTTGCCAATTTAGTAGGTATGAAAGCCAAAGGCGTTGATTACTTTGATGCACGTACGGCGATAGAGGACCGAGTTTACAGTAGTAAAGATTCTGGTAGCTTAAGATTGAGTGAAGAGCGTGTTATTGAACAATTTAATTTACGTATTGGGCAATTAGATTTTAGTCAACCTCAATTTATTTATCTCAATTTTCAAGCAGCGCATTTTCCATATTCTCACCCACAAATGACGAAGCGTATTACCGAAACATTTATTCCGCGTTCTAAAATAAATTTAGAAAATAAAAAAGAGGTGACTAAAACTTATTGGAATGCTATTGCAAATGCCGATTGGGCAACTGGTCAAGTGTGGGAGCAGCTAAAAAGTCTAGAGGTTTTAGAGGATAGTCTTGTGGTTATACTGGGTGATCATGGTGAATCTCTCTTTGATGATGGTTTTTTAGGGCATGGGCATGCTATTAATGACTCGCAAACTAGAATACCATTAATTTTAAACACCACTGACATCACGGTAAATGAAGCGATGGGGCAAGTTGATGTTGCTGAGTTGGCTGTGCGAAGTGCGTTAGGCTTAAAAAATTCTTGGGTTAATCCTGATAAAGTGGTTTTTCAATTAGTGGGTAGTTTAGATCGGCCTCTATTAATTGCACATGTGAGAAATAGTGGCGCAAGAACCATTTTTGATTTCCGTACCGAGCAGGTTTTTTTTAGTGAAGATAGTGTGTGGAAGGCCTTTGAAGAAGCATTAGCTGATAAGCAATATCGCGAACGTACTGAAAAGTTAATCAGGGACTGGGAAAGTTTGAGATGGCAGGCGCATTTGGAACGCAGCAAGCAGAAAAAATATTAAAAGATATTTAGTTCGCATGGGTATTGACCCTAAGAGCCCAAGATAAGCCACTTTAAAGCACGGTTCGCTAAGTTGGCTTCAGGATAAAAGAAATGATAAAACTCTAATTCTTGTTTAATACGAGGTATAATAAAAGAATTGTTGAAAAATAATTATAAAAACAGGATTGGGAATGCAAACACAGTCGAGTTATGATCGCGAAGAATTATTAGAGTCTGGTAATAATGGCCTATTTGGGCCTGGAAATGCCAAGCTGCCATTGCCAAATATGCTGATGATGGATCGAATTACACATATTTCTGATGAAGGTGGTGAATTTGATAAAGGTGAGGTGATTGCCGAGCTAGATATTAACCCTGATTTATGGTTTTTCGATTGTCATTTTGCTGGTGATCCGGTTATGCCGGGGTGTTTAGGGTTGGATGCAATGTGGCAAATTGTCGGTTTTTATTTAGGGTGGAAAGGTGGTGCTGGTAAAGGCAGAGCTTTAGGGGTTGGCGAAGTAAAGTTTACTGGCCAAGTTTTACCCACTGCAAAAAAAGTTATTTACCGTGTGCAATTAAAGCGTGTCATTATGCGCAGATTGGTAATGGGAATTGCCGATGCAACAATGGAAGTTGATGGTAAAGTAATTTACACCGCAAATGATTTGCGCGTGGGCTTATTTACAAATACAACAGACTTCTAAGAGGCGAGTTATGAAAAGAATAGTTATAACAGGGCTAGGGATTGTTTCTAGTATTGGAAATAACAGTGAGGAAGTTCTTGCATCATTACAGGAAGGGTGTTCTGGCATTAGCTTTGCTGAAGATTATAAAGAACTAGGTTTTCGTAGCCATGTGCGTGGCGCAATTGATATTAATCTTGATGATTTTATCGACCGTAAGGTTAAGCGCTTTATGGGGGATGGTGCTGCATTTAACTATATTGCCATGCAGCAAGCGATTACCGATGCTGGATTGGAAGGCAATGAAGTATCTAATGTGCGCACAGGTTTGATTATGGGCTCAGGTGGCCCTTCAACATCGAACTTAGTAGCAGCAGCTGATATTTTACGTGAAAAAGGTTTGAAAAGAGTGGGGCCCTATATGGTGCCACGTACCATGTCGAGTACTAATATTGCTTGTTTGGCGACCCCTTTTAAAATTAAAGGCATTAATTACTCAATTACTTCTGCTTGTGCAACTAGTGCACATTGTATTGGTAATGCCATGGAGCAAATTCAGCTAGGCAAACAAGACATTGTTTTTGCTGGCGGTGGTGAAGAAGTACATTGGACTATGTCAGTATTATTTGATGCGATGGGGGCTATGTCATCAAAATATAATGACACCCCGGAAACCGCTTCACGGGCTTATGATTTAACACGTGATGGCTTTGTTATCTCGGGTGGTGGTGGTGTGCTGGTTCTGGAAGATCTTGAGCATGCTAAAGCACGTGGTGCTAAAATTTACGCTGAAATAACGGGTTATGGCGCGACTTCTGATGGTTATGATATGGTGCAGCCATCTGGAGAAGGTGCAGTACGTTGTATGCAGCAAGCCATGGCAACCACTGATGGTAAAGTGGACTATGTCAATGCGCATGGGACTAGTACCCCAGTTGGTGATGAGCGTGAATTAGGGGCATTGCGTGAAGTATTCAGCCCTGAAGATATGCCTTTTATCACTTCGACTAAATCTTTAACGGGTCATGCCTTAGGGGCTGCAGGTGTTAATGAGGCGATTTATTCTATTTTGATGATGAAGAATAATTTTATCAGTGCTTCTGCTAATATTACACAGCTTGATCCTATTGCTGAAGGTATGCCGATTGTTACAGAACGTAAAGATAATGTCACTTTAAATACCTTAATGTCTAACAGTTTTGGTTTTGGTGGTACGAATGCCAGTCTGATTTTTCAGCGCTATAACGGTTGATTTAACGAAAACAAGCGACACACATACAAGAGCGAAAAAGTGCTGTGATGACAGCGCTTTTTCGCTTTTTGCGTTTTAGGAAATATGATTTCAATCCAATCCAATTCACTTAACACAGCATAATTTAGTTATTTGACTATTAAGTATCCAAATATAATTGATTTAACATTTTACGAGTCTTTTTTTTCATCTTCA
>CAZXJK010000250.1:0-4545 GCA_964640895.1 uncultured Methylomonas sp. | reverse complement strand
GATGCCGGTGGCTCCATGGTGACTAAAGTCAATAACTGTAATAAGTGGCTTTGCAACATATCACGGGTTGCACCTGCAGTATCATAATATTGTGCTCTTGTGCCAATGCCAAACTCCTCAGAATGAGTGATTTGAATATGGTCAATATAATTACGATTCCATAAGGGTTCCAACATAGTATTGGCAAAACGGAAGACCAGTAGGTTTTGTACAGTGCCTTTACCTAAGTAATGATCAATCCGATAAATTTGATCTTCTCTTAAGTATTTACCAATACGTCGTTGTAAAGATTGCGCACTGGGTAAGTCATAACCGAAAGGTTTTTCGATAACAACTCGACTCCAGCCTGCATCTTCGTTTAATAAGCCCGCATCACTCAACAGCTCAACTATGCTGCCAAAATCAGATGGGCTAACTGACAAATAAAAGGCTTTGTTTTGTGGAAACTTTTTAGCATCATTAATTGTCTTGGCTAAGGCTTCATAGCTTTCAGCTTGCTTAATATCGCCTTTATGGTAATGCATGCGATCACAGAATCGTTTGAAAATAGATTCATCTAGCCCGTTGCGAGCTTTGGCTTCCAGCATGTCACGAACTTCAGACTGCCATTTTTTTTGATCCCAGTCCCGACGACCCAGAGCAACAATCTTACTGCCTTCAGGCAATAAATTTTCAACATCCAAATGATACAAAGCGGGCATTAATTTTATACGCGACAGATTTCCTGTCGCACCATAAATAACATAAGTACAGGCTTCAGTTTTCATTAGTTTACCTTTTATGCGTTGTAAGTTGATGATGAAACATCACCGCCATGTCCTGTCCAGTCCGTATGGAAAAATTCACCACGTGGCTTGTCAGTGCGTTCATAAGTATGTGCGCCAAAATAGTCACGCTGTGCTTGTAATAAGTTTGCAGGTAATCGCGCAGTACGGTAACCGTCAAAATAAGCTAAAGCAGATGAAAATGCAGGTGTTGGCACATTGAGTTCAATACCTAAGATAACCGCTTTACGCCAGCCTGCGTCAGCTTTTATCATTGCTTCTGAAAAGAAGTCAGCTAATAATAAATTGTCTAAACTGGCATCTTTCTCATATGCTTTTTTGATGTCGCTTAAAAATTGACTGCGAATGATACAGCCGCCACGCCACATTAGAGCAATATCACCATAATTTAGCGTCCAGTCATATTCTTTGGCTGCTTCACGCATTAACTGAAAGCCTTGAGCGTAAGAAATGATTTTAGAGGCATATAAAGCATCATGGATGGCATCAATCATGGCTAGTTTATCACCAGAGAATGCTTGATTCAGTTTGGGTAAATGTTGTGCTGCTTTAACGCGTTGATCTTTTTGTGCGGACAGACAGCGTGCAAAAACTGATTCGGCAATCAGTGTTAATGGGATTCCCATATCCAGAGCATTAATTCCTGTCCATTTTCCTGTGCCTTTTTGACCGGCAGTATCCATTATGCAGTCAATTAATGGTTGGCCATTTTCATCTTTATAAGCCAGGATATTAGCGGTAATTTCTACTAAGTAAGAGTCTAATACGCCCTTGTTCCATTCAGCAAAAATATTTTGAATTTCATCAACACTTAATCCTAAGCCTTCGCGCATTAATTGATAAGCTTCGCAAATAAGTTGCATATCGCCATATTCAATTCCGTTATGCACCATTTTGACATAGTGACCACCACCATTATCACCTACCCATTCACAGCAAGGAGCGCCGTCAACTTTGGCACTGATTGCCTGAAAAATTGGCTTAACAGCTTCCCATGCATCTTTATTTCCACCGGGCATAATTGACGGTCCATGTCTTGCGCCTTCTTCTCCGCCTGATACACCGGTACCAATAAACAGCATGTCTTTTTCTTTTAAATAATCGGTACGTCTATTTGAATCTGTATAGAGTGAGTTACCGCCATCAATAATAATGTCGCCTTTAGAGAGTAGAGGAAGAAGTTTTTCAATATAAATATCAACAACGTCACCTGCTTTAACCATCAACATTATTTTTCTAGGAGCTTCTAGGCTATCAACAAGTTCTTCAAGTGAGTGAGTGCCAACAATCTCAGTGCCTTTGGCTGGGCCTTCAAGGAATTCATCAACTTTGCTGGTGGTGCGATTATAGACAGCAACTTTAAATCCGTTGTCGTTCATATTTAGAACTAGGTTTTGTCCCATTACAGCAAGACCGATTAATCCTATATTTGCTTTCATTGGTTTCTCTTGAATAGATGGTTAGTAAATCCTTAAGTTTAGCATGCAAATATGCTATAAGCCTTAATAAAGTTAAAAATTTAAAAGTCGATCACAGCTGTTTTTTTGATGCACCAATGGTGTGCTGTAGGTGGGCAAAAATGGTGCTTGTTTAGGAGGCTGTTTTTAGGGTAAAAATCTAACTTATTTTTTATATAAAGTGCTGCTATTATCCATATCCTGTGTGTCAGAATACAACATAGGTTTTCCATTATTTAAAATAGCCGCATCAATAATGTTGCAAATAACTAATTGATGGTCACCAGCATCAGAGTAAGACTTCACTTGGCAATCAAAGTAAGCAAGACTATTTACAAGGGCAGGGGAACCGGTTTTGGTTTCTAGCCATTGATAACCTTCCATCTTGTCTTTATTGGTTGATTGGCCAAAATGGGCTGCTTCTACGTATTGTTCATTATTTAAAACACTAATACAACAAGAGCCACCTTTTTCTAATAACGAATAAGAATGGTGTTTAGGATTAATGCTAAAACAGATTAAAGGAGGGTCAAAAGAAACTTGCATCACCCAGGCGGCAGTAAACGCATTCTTTTGATCCCCGTTGATAACACTAATAACATAGACACCTTGAGTAATGTGTTTAAAAATACCATCTGCATTTTCTATCATGACTATTTCTCCATGGATATGCGCATTGATAAATCAATCGCTTTAACGTGTTTGGTTAAAGCGCCTATTGAAATAAAATCAACGCCTGTTTCTGCTATGGTACGAATGTTTTTTAATGTAATATCACCAGAAGCTTCTAGTTCAATATCTCCATGCTTAATGGATATAGCCTCTTTCATATCAGAAATAGAAAAATTGTCTAACATAATTCGGTCGGGTTTTGCTTCAATTGCTTGTGCATATTCATCTAAAGACTCGACTTCAACTTCAATAAGGACATCAGTTGATTGTCGGGCAATGGAAATTGCTGAAGCAATAGAGCCAGCAGCCATAATGTGATTTTCCTTAATCAGAACGCCATCATAAAGCCCTGTTCTGTGGTTAAAACACCCGCCACAAGTGACGGCATATTTTTGAGCATTTCTCAGGCCAGGAATAGTTTTTCGAGTGTCTAATACTTTACATTGTGTACCAGCAACGGCATCTGCATATTGTTTTGCTATGGTTGCTGTATAAGACAGGGTTTGTAAAAGGTTTAGTGCTGTTCTTTCTCCAGTTAATAAACCTTGGGCGGAGCCAGTTAATTGACAGAGTGTTGAGTTTTCTTCCACTAATGCCCCTTCAGAAATTAACCACTGAATAGTTGTTGCTGGATTAATGACTTTAAAAACAGCATCAAACCATGCTTGGCCACATAAAACCATTTTTTCCCTAGTAATAACGAAGGCCGTGGCTTGAGTATTGGCCGAAATGATACTGGCTGTTAAATCGCCAGTGCCTATATCTTCGTTAAGAAAGTTTTTTATTTCGGGGGTTGTTGGTTGATATGTCATGTGATTCGTATTTTTAAGGAGCTAGATCCTATATTCTTTAATATTTAATTTATAATATCAGTAAAGTAATGGCTTTGTTTTAAAGTATTTTAAATGAAAATTAAGAATCATTGGGTTAATGGGGTGGCTAGAGTTCAGTCACCTAATTTTGATGAGCGACCAATAGAAGAGGATATATCACTGATAGTTGTTCATTGTATTAGTTTACCGCCAGATCAGTTTGGCGGGGGCTATATAGACCAATTGTTTTGTAATCAGTTAAACCCAGAAGACCATTGTTATTTTGAAGAAATTTATCAATTAAAAGTATCTGCTCATCTTTTAATTAAGCGTTGTGGGGAAGTGGTTCAATATGTGCCTTTTAATAAGCGTGCTTGGCATGCAGGAGAGTCAGTCTATAAAGGTAGAATGCGATGCAATGATTATTCAATTGGAATTGAGCTGGAAGGGACTGAAACGACTGAATATACGAATGAGCAATATAAACAGTTGGTTTTAGTGGTAAAAAGCTTGTTAAGCCATTACCCTAAATTATCTGCTGAGCATATTGTTGGGCATTGTGAAATAGCGCCTGGGAGAAAAACAGACCCAGGCGATAGTTTTGATTGGGGGCAGCTTGAATTGATATAACTACTCTGAATGCGACTGAAGGAAGAAATTTTTATCAATAGTTTTTCTATTTTTGTACTCATGCCCGTTTTTATTTATCGGTTTTTTCTCAGAAAGTTCTTCTCTTAAATTTGTCCCCTGACTTGGGCACTGCAGTACTGGGCTAGAAGTATTCAGAAACCACTACTGATGTACAATAGTGAGCATGAT
>CAZXJK010000249.1:0-4547 GCA_964640895.1 uncultured Methylomonas sp. | reverse complement strand
TGACGGACAAAAAAACCAGTAAAGATGGGTGATTATTTATTTCCAGGTGCCTAAGGTGTTCTGCTCACCTTACGTCATCATTTATATTTAGAACAACTAGCTGATAATGGCTTATAAGTTATTATCTGTCATTCATTTTAGGGTAAGACTATAAAACTTTTATTTGCCACTGGCCCTTCCATCAATACACGATTTTTCATCGTATTGCTATTGTCTTTTGCATTACTGTTTGCCGATAAATATACTGATAAATTAACACCACTGCGTAGTTTTCTTTCCGTATTGGTTTACCCTATTCAGTACTTGGTTGACGTGCCGACACGCTTTGTGCGTGGTGTCTTTAATTCATTAGGCAGTTATGAAGAGTTATTGAGTGAGAATACGGCTTTAAAACGGCAACAACTTATTAATGATGCCAAGTTACTAAAGTTTTCTGCTTTAGAGAAAGAAAATATTCGTTTGCGATCATTATTAGATAGTTCGTTTAAACTCGGTGAGCAAGTCTTGGTAGCAGAATTGATAGCTGTTAATTTAGCACCTTATGAGCATGTGGTAGTGGTGAATAAAGGTAGTCGTTTTGGTGTGCATGCAGGGCAGCCTGTTCTGGATGAAAATGGTATTGTTGGTCAAGTTACCAGAGCTTTACCTTTAAATGCTGAGATTATATTAATTACCGATCCTAATCATGCCATTCCAGTGCAAGTCAACCGGAATGGTTTACATACGATTGCTATTGGTAGTGGGCAGTCGAATAAGTTGATTTTGCCTTTTTTACCTAATAATGCTGATATAGTGACAGGGGATTTATTACTTACCTCGGGTTTAGGCGGAGTGTTTCCACCTGGTTATCCGGTGGCGATGGTGGAGTCCTTTGTGGAACAGCCTGATAAGCCCTTTGCTGTGATTGAGGCTAAGCCGACTGCTGCTTTGAATACTAGTAGAGAGCTATTGATCGTCTGGAGTAATAATGAGGTGATTCCTTTAGGGAAATTGGTTGGTGAAGCAAAGTGATAGCGATTAAACCTTCTATGATACTGACTTATTGGCTAACTATTATGGCTGCGATGGCATTAAATATTATCCCGTGGACATGGTCTATGCTTATTGTTGCTCCGGATTGGGTGTTATTGACCTTAATTTATTGGGCTTTTGCAACACCCGAATCAGCAAGTGTCGGTAAAGCGTGGCTAGTCGGTTTGTTGGTGGATGTCTTGACTGGGCAGCTATTGGGGCAATATGCTTTGGCTTATACAGTCAGTGTTTTTCTGTGTGTTAAGCAACATAAGCGATTGCGCCAGTTTCCTGTTATTCAGCAGAGTTTGTCCGTTTGCGCTGTTTTATTGATTGCGCGGGTACTCATTTTTTGGGTGGAACGTATGAGTCATCAAATTGTGCCGCCCTCCTTTTGGTTGCCTGTATTGGTGGGTGGCTTAATGTGGCCAATCGTATCCATAATATTACGTAAAATACGCATTTTTTAGGCTTTTTTATGCGTCGTCATCAACTGTTAAAAGATCGCTTTTTAGAAAATCGAATTTTCTTGAGTAGAACTGTCATTTTATTTGCCTTGTTGTTACTGATGATCACCGGATTGGTTAGCCGGTTGGTTTATTTGCAAGTCATGGGGCATAGTAAATATTATAATATGGCAACCAATAATCGAGTGAAAGTAAGCTCGGTGCCTCCTACGCGTGGGATTATTTATGATAAACACGGTCGTATTCTTGCGCAAAATTTACCTTCTTATAGTTTGGAGATAACTCCTGAATTAGTGGGTGATATGGATGAGGCCTTGGCGCGTTTACAGCAAGTGCTTGCTATCTCGGACGAAAAAATTGCCGCCTTTAAAAAACATAGAGTTCGTTATAAACACTTTGACAGTATTCCCTTATTATTGCAGTTGACTGAAATTGAAGTGGCTAAGTTTGCTGTGGTTAGACATAGGTTTTCCGGCGTTGATATTCATGCACGCTTGCTAAGACATTACCCTTATGCCGACCTTACTGCACATGTCGTGGGCTATGTAGGGCGTATAAATGAGCAAGAATTAAAAATTATCTCCCGTGCAGAGTATCGAGCTGTGCATACTATTGGTAAAACAGGCGTAGAGCGCGCTTATGAAGAGTTATTACGAGGACATTCAGGATATGCTGAAATGGAGGCCAATGCCCAAGGTAAGCCAATTAGGGAATTGGGTAAAATCGAGCCTACTCCTGGGGCGGATATTTATTTAACCCTAGACATAGATTTGCAGCGTGTCGCTTATGATGCTTTGGCAGACTATAACGGTGCAGTTGTCGCATTGGATGTAGAAACGGGTGGCGTATTAGTGCAGGCAAGTAGAGCCAGTTTTGACCCAAATTTATTTGTTTCGGGTATTAGTTATGCTGATTATAAAGCACTGAATACTTCCGAAAATAAGCCCTTATTTGATCGTGTTTTGCGGGGGCAGTATCCTCCCGGTTCGACTTTAAAGCCTTTTATTGGTTTGGCTGGCTTGGAGTATAATATAACTCATATGCACCAAACCTTATTTTGTCCTGGGTATTACCAATTGCCTAATAAGGCACATAAATACCGAGATTGGAAAAAATGGGGGCATGGTACTGTTAATTTAGATGATGCGATTACCCAGTCCTGTGATGTGTATTTTTATGACATGTCTTTGGCTTTAGGGATTGATAAATTATCTGCATTTTTACATGGCTTCGGTTTTGGGCAAAAAACTGGTATTGATTTAAAAGGCGAGAAGTCTGGCCTCTTACCTTCCCGTGAGTGGAAACGTATTCATCGGCAACAAGTTTGGTATCCTGGGGAAACTTTAATTACCGGCATAGGCCAAGGTTTTACGCAGGTAACCCCAATGCAGTTGGCCCGTGCTACGGCAACCTTAGCAAAGCGAGGGGAGGTTGTGACACCTTATTTGGCTGAACGCATTATTCATGCAGACCACTCGACGGTGATTACGCGCCCAGCTGCCAGTAATATCGGTTTAAAAAATGCCAATGTGCAAGATATTTTGAATGCGATGGTACATGTCGTGCATTCAACTAAAGGGACCGCGAAACGGATAGGGAGAGGCATAAATTATCAAATTGCCGGTAAAACAGGGACTGCACAAGTTTATACGATAAAGCAAGATGAAGAATACAATGAAGCGGAAATTGAATTTAATATGCGTGACCATGCATTATTTATTGCTTTTGCACCTGCGGACAATCCAAAGATAGCCGTAGCAGTGATTGCTGAGCATGGTAGTCATGGGAGTTCAGTGGCTGCACCTATCGCAGCACAAGTGATCAAGCAGTATTTAAAAGCGGAAAAACAACCATGAAGGTAGAACTAAGGCCTGAGCAATTTAAAGAACACTCATTATTAGGGCGCTTATTAAGGCGCTTGCATATTGATATTCCTTTGTTAATCGGTTTACTTATGTTGCTGACCATCAGCTTTATGATGCTTTATAGCACAGGTAATAAAGAAACTGCCTTGCTTATACGTCAGGCGGTACGGATGGGAATTGCTGGGGTATTAATGATTGTTTTGGCGCATATAGATCCACGACAATTCCAACGTTACTCTATTCCGCTTTATGTGGTGGGCGTGGGCTTATTGGCCGCAGTGCTTTTAGTGGGTGATGTGGGTAAGGGCGCGCAGCGCTGGTTGGATTTAGGTTTTTTTCGCTTTCAGCCTTCTGAAATGATTAAAATTACCACGCCAATGATGCTAGCGTGGTATTTGTCGGGGCATGATATTCCGCCGCGTTGGTATCATATTGTAATTGCCACTGCTTTTATCTTGGTGCCGACCTTATTAATCGTGCGGCAGCCTGATTTAGGCACTTCTTTATTAGTGGCTAGTTCCGGGGTATTTGTTTTGTATTTTGCGGGCATTTCATGGCGGTTTTTATTAAGTTTCGCAGCCAGTTTGATGGCCTTTACGCCTGTTTATTGGCATTTTTTTATGCGTGAATATCAAAAAGACAGAGTGCTGACCTTTTTAAACCCAGAAGCTGATCCTATGGGCAAGGGCTATCATATTATTCAGTCTAAAATTGCAATTGGCTCAGGGGGTGTGAACGGCAAAGGTTGGCAGGAAAACACTCAATCACAGCTTGATTTCTTACCCGAAAGTTCCACTGATTTTATTTTTGCGGTCTTTGCAGAAGAATTTGGTTTGGTGGGTTGTATCGGTTTGTTGGCTTTATATCTAGGTATTATTGCTCGTGGGTTCTATATTGCCGTGCAAGCTCAGGATACCTATTGTAGGTTGCTAGCAGGCAGTTTGGTCTGTACTTTTTTTGTGTATGTCTTTGTAAATATTGGCATGGTAATCGGAATTTTACCAGTAGTAGGAGTGCCATTACCTTTGATTAGTTATGGAGGTACTTCCATGGTTACTTTATTGGCGGGCTTTGGGATATTGATGTCGATTCATACCCATAAGAATATTTTGCCGAGTTGATAACTTTGAGTGCTAATAAATTCTTATTAGGGACATGGAAAAAAATAATCATCCAATAAAATTTCCATTCTAACGCAGGCAAA
>CAZXJK010000248.1:0-4566 GCA_964640895.1 uncultured Methylomonas sp. | reverse complement strand
TTAACTAGCTTGTGCTAATTTTTGATTATACAGAGCAGCCACTAGGTTAGCCTGATACACCATACCTACCAGTCGATGCTCCTCGTTAATAATAGGAATTTGTCGATGTCCTTGTAAAGACATTAGCGGAATTAACTCAGCTATATGAGTCGATTCAGGTAAAGCAATGACTGATCCCGTCATAATATGGCCTATGGATTCAGGTTTATTGGTACTGATGAGCGGTGAGCGGCGAATAAAATTACGCACCTTATCTTGCAAGTTGTCATAGGCATTTAAGTTAATATTCTTAAAAAAATCATGCCAAGTCACAATGCCAATGATACGGTTGGCACTATCCACTACCGGTAAAACTTTTAGTTTTTCGGTTTGAATTAAATGCCACGCTGTTTCCACTTCAGTACCATATTCTACTGATATGACATCACGAACCATAATATCGGCACAGCAAATATTACCTCGGATACGTTTAAAGGTATTCAATTCCGCTGCATTTAATAGATGACGTAATTGCGTGGCGGTTACATCCACAAAACTATCAGTACTTTTTAGTGCCAGATCCAAATCTTGTACGGTAACGCCCACTTTATGGCTGGGTTGGATGATTGCATGACGTTGATTATGTTCCAATTCTTTGCGGGCGATGGCATTGGGGTATTTGCGTTGCATCACGCCGCGATTGATAATAATGGAGAGCACTAACATGATCGCCACATTAATACCGACAGGTACTAGTACGAAGGAGTAACCTAGAGAGGTAATGCTGGCACCTGCCATAACAGGAGTTAGTGCTGTAGCAGCAGCAGGTGGATGTAGGCAACGCAGCAATAGCATGACCAAGATAGAGCCGCCGACTGCCACTGCTGAAGCTGATGCGATTTCCTCTATATTTAAAGCGCAACTCATGCCGATGATGGCTGAACACAATTGACCGCCAACAAAAGGCCAAGGTTGAGCTAAGGGGCTATTAGGAATAAAAAATAAGATAACCGCCGATGCGCCCATGGAGGCGACAATCATAGGGGCTGCTGCATCCGCACCTATGAATGTACGTGTGACTAAGGCGATAAAAAATATCGAGCAGAAGCAAGCCAGCAAGGAGTATATCTTGGCTTTTAGGTTTAAGTTAACGGGGTCTACAAGAAAGGCTTGTAGTAATGGTAATAATTTCATTGTCCTTGTTGACCCCGTTAACATTAATGGATTTTATAAGTACCCAAGCATAATTAATTTAACTAATTTTACGCAGGATTTTTTTTCATCTTCAAGGCGCATAAAGAGGCGCATAGCTGGCTACGCAACTCTTTATGCAACGCCGAAGATGGAAATAAAGACAAGTAAAATGTTAAAGTAATTGTGTTTGGGTACTTAACATACCTAAAAAATTAGCTGTTTCATGCACGTTCCTTATTATCAATGCACAGTCTGCTGTTTGGTATGATTATAAACATTACCTAATAAATGAATCATAACAAAAAGCATGGTTTGCGTAACTTTAATTGCCGGATTCCGGATAGGGTTTTCTGCTGCATAAGTGTTAATTGATTCATTCATAAATCTAACTAGGCCGGTTTGATTGACTTCAACCGCAGAATTTAAGGCAAAGTGTTCTTCTAATGATGCTTGGGTCTTGCTATCCTCTTTTTTTTGTTTGGCAATGGATTGCAGTTGTGTGCCGATAAGGCTGGCTTGTTGTTCTAGCCACTCAGGGCTTAACTCGCTCTGGGCCGGCATTTTACCAAAAGCATGCTGATAAATACTAATCACATCAAAGCAAAGGTCCATAAATAAATAGGACATTTCTTGATTTTGTTCAGCAATAGAGGCAGAAAATAAGCTAAATATCATTTGCGAAAGCACCGGCTGGTCGCTTTGAAATTGCGTTAAAATTTTCTTGCCTGCTGTTTCATCTAAGCCTCTTGCGTGTTTTAAAGCTTGATAAAGTTCTTGGTCATTCAGTTCGTGCATATTTTTGATCCTGTATTGTAATGCGTACAGTATACCAAATGCGGATAAAATTTTTCTGGTGAGCTTGTAAAATAAAGGGTGCTAAAAAACTACAATAATTGATCAAGCTTTCTATTTTCAATACTGGCTAAAAATTATTGCAGAGCTTGTTAATCTATCATATTGTTGTTAACAATTTTTTCTTAGGAAAGCCTTCAAAAAAACCGCCACTTTAGCCAGTGGTATACAGGAAAATTAACCTTAAAAAATATAATATAAATTCTAAAGCATTCGTTAGTATAACCACTTACTTGCTAATGTTTTGAGGGCTTATATAGAAAAATTCTTATAAATTATATTGATGTAATGATGCGGTAGAGTGCTATGCATAATAACCTAGTAATTCACTAGGTTATTACTTTATTTTCAATGTGTTACAGGTCATGTATAAAGTAATAAACAGAGGTATTTAATTTTATTTAGGAGTAAAATTACTCTATAAAATTTAATTAACCTTTGCTATGGAGTTTATATGGCTGATTTAAATAAGTGGGATGTCGAAGACGAAGATTTTTGGGAGTCTGAAGGCAAGAAAATAGCGAATCGAAACTTATGAATTTCGATTCCAAGTTTATTATGTGGCTTTGCAGTTTTGTTGTATTGGGGCATTATTACCGTACAAATGTTGAACTTGGGCTTTCCTTATGAGAAGTCAGAGTTATTTACCTTAATGGCGATTGCGGGCTTGACTGGAGCAACGCTTAGAATTCCAAGTAGTTTTTTTATACGTCTATGTGGTGGTCGTAATACTATCTTTTTTACCACTGCATTATTGATGATACCCGCCCTAGGGACGGGGATTGCCTTACAAGATCAAAATACACCTTTCTGGGTATTTGAGGTTTTGGCTTTATTATCAGGCTTTGGAGGGGGGAACTTTGCTTCTTCCATTTATATTGTTTGTATTATGATCAACTGGTGGTTTTATTTACGTAAAGATGGTGAATTTTATAACCCATAAGGACACGCTATTACCTGCTGTACATAACCGTAATAAGTTAGGGTATTTATCAGCGAGCAGAATAGATAAAATATAACGTAGCTTGGGTAGAGTATTTTGCATAGTAAGCAAAACTGACCCCAACATCGCAAGTTAAGCGCATATATATTGTGTGATGTAGTGCATTACATAATGGATCCTATGCAGTTCGTAGGAAAGATAATTAATAAACAGGAGAAAAACACGATGAGTCATTTTTTAGACCGTCTAAACTTTTTCAAAAAAGTTCAAAGTAAATTTTCGGGTGGTCATGGCATTGTTACCAATGAAGATCGCCAATGGGAAGACGGTTACCGTAATCGTTGGCGTTATGATAAAGTCGTGCGTTCAACGCATGGGGTAAACTGTACGGGAAGTTGTTCGTGGAATATCCATGTTAAAAATGGTCTGGTTGCTTTTGAAATGCAAGCAACAGATTATCCTCGTACACGCCCTGATATGCCCAACCATGAGCCGCGTGGTTGTCCGCGTGGAGCCAGTTTTTCTTGGTATTTATATAGCCCATTACGCGTTAAGCATCCTTTAATTAGAGAACGTTTAGTTTCTTTATATAGAGCAGAACGTGATGCTGGCAAAGACCCTGTTGAAGCATGGGGTGCGATTCAAGAAGATCCTGAGAAACGTAAAAAATACACGGCAGTGCGTGGCTTAGGTGGTTTTGTACGCGTTGATTGGGAAGAGGTTTCTGAAATCATTGCCGCTTCTAATATTTACACTATTAAAGCACATGGCCCTGACAGAATAGCGGGATTCTCTCCTATTCCTGCCATGTCGATGATTAGTTACGCGGCGGGCAGTCGTTATCTATCATTAATCGGTGGAGCTTGTCTTTCATTTTATGATTGGTACTGTGATTTACCACCTGCTTCACCACAAGTTTGGGGTGAGCAAACAGATGTACCTGAATCAGCTGATTGGTATAACTCGACTTATATTGTTGTTGCTGGTTCTAATTTACCGATGACTCGTACCCCTGATGCACATTTTTATTCAGAAGTACGTTATAAAGGTGCAAAAATTGTTGCCATCTCTCCTGATTACGCAGAATACGTTAAATTCGCGGATCTTTGGATGCCTGCAAAACAAGGAACGGATGCTGCAATTTTCTTGGCTATGGGACATGTGGCGTTAAAAGAATTTTTCATTGATAACCAAGATGCTTATTTTGAAGAGTACGCACGTACTTACACTGATATGCCAATGCTGGTTATATTAGATGAGTACGAAGGATCTTATGTTAATGGTCGTTTTGTTCGTGCCGCTGATTTTGATAATTCTTTAGGTGAAGACAATAACCCAGATTGGAAAACAGTGGTTGTTGATGAAAAAACAGGCGATATTATTGCGCCGAATGGAAGTATTGGTTTCCGTTGGGGTGAAGAAGGTAAATGGAATCTTGTTTCCAAAAAAGGAAGAAAGAAGACTAAACCTCGTTTAAGCCTTATTTTTGATAAAGACGATATTGTGGAAGTATTAATGCCTGATTTCCAAACAGGTGTTGATGTACCCATGAAACGTAATGTGCCAGTTAAAAAAGTCACATTAAATGGTAAAGAAGT
>CAZXJK010000247.1:0-4595 GCA_964640895.1 uncultured Methylomonas sp. | reverse complement strand
TTAGTGACCAAGGGTTTATAAGCTTAACGCAGATGGTTAAAACACTTGCCGATAAGCATTGCCAAGGCAATATCGTCTCACTGTTGGAGGGTGGCTATAACCTCCAAGGCAATGCCAGCGCTGTTGTGGCACATATTAATGCCTTGGTTGATATTTGATAACTGTTATAATTCGCCGCTGTTGCCCCCGTAGCTCAGCTGGATAGAGCGTCCCCCTCCTAAGGGGAAGGTCATGCGTTCGAATCGCGTCGGGGGCACCATTAATCTTTAATATATTCAATCATTTATGGTGATATCTGTTTTTGTATAAAATCACAAAACTGTCATTTGGGGCAATTTTGGGACAGTTGCAACGTGATACATACGTGATAAAGGATGATTTAAGATTATGGCGACTTATACCAAGCGGGGCGATAAACAGTGGCAAGCTAAGATCCGAAGGAAAGGCTACCCAACACAAATCCAAACTTTTGAGAAGAAAGCACTTGCTGAACGGTGGGCGACTCAGGTTGAAGCACAGATGGATCGCAAGGTTTTTATTTCAAGCTCACGAGCTGAAGTAACAACATTCCAACAACTTGCTGATCGTTATATAGCCGAAATTGTCCCATCTAAAAAATCAGCAGATAGAATAGAGTCTACGATCCGTAATATTTGCTCCCATATTGGCGATTACAGTGCGATCGGACTTCTCCCTGAGGTATTGGCTCAATACAGAGATTTACGTCTTAAAACCGTTAAAAATGATACTGACAGAAAAGACTTACTTAGAATAAGGCGAATACTTGTCGTAGCATCAAAGGAGTGGGGTATTTATTTGCCACACGGTAATCCTGTTGACATGATTACCGTTCCTGCACAAACAAAGCAGGGCAGAGATAGACGGTTAGAAGATGATGAAGAACAACGATTATTATCCGAGGCTAAAGAATATGGTGGTGAAATCGCCTCGATCATTATCATCGCTATAGAAACAGGAATGCGACGCGGAGAAATAGTTGTTCTTCGATGGGAAAATATTAATCGCATAAAACGAACAGCAAAATTATTAGATACTAAAAATGGTGAAGATAGAACCATTCCACTTTCTACAACAGCATTAAAAGTGTTGGACAGTTGGCCTCATAATATCAACGGAAAAGTTTTCTCAATGCGGGGTGATTCTATAACGAGAGCATTTGAACGGTGCTGTAAGCGTGAAAATATTACTAATCTAAGATTTCATGACCTAAGGCATGAAGCAACCAGCCGTTTTTTTGAGATGGGTTTTAATATTATGGAAGTATCATCTATTACAGGTCATAAAGATCTGGCGATGCTAAAACGCTACACACATCTAAGGGCGGAAGACTTAGTTGAGCGACTTGATGCATCCAAACTTTAGAAACTGCGTACTATCTCTCTATTGTGATTTTCAGCAATATATAACACTTAGTGTTACACTGTGGTCGAAATGATAACAAAATTCAAAACAAAACCATTTGATCGTTGGTTTAAAAAAGAAGGCATATCAGATCAAGAGCTCTGTCTCGCAATTAGTGAAATAGAAAAGGGAATAGTTGATGCCGATCTAGGTAGCTATCTTTTTAAAAAGAGAATTGCAAGGCTAGGGCAAGGTAAAAGTGGTGGCTTTCGCACGCTGATTGCCTTTCGGAAAGAAGATAAGGCATTTTTCTTATCTGGCTTTAGTAAAAATGAGAAAAGCAATATTACTCAGAAAGAAAAAGAAGTGTTAAAACGGTTATCACAAGAGCTTATACAATATGATGAGAAAGCACTAAAGAAAGCCGTTAAACAGGGTGTGTTAATTTTAATAGAGGTTGAAAATAACAATGAGTAAAATACTAAATGAAATACTTGAAACAGTAGATGGTTTGCACAGTGCAGGTGTAATGAATGAAATTACAATGCGTGAGTTTCATGCAATATCTTTACCTGAAATAAAACACTATAGTGCAGCAGAGATAAAGCGTATTCGCCTAAAAAGTGGCGTTAGCCAACCTGTTTTCGCCGCCTATCTCAATGCAAGTGCCTCAACGGTACGACAGTGGGAACAAGCAAAAAAACACCCACAAGGAACAGCATTAAAGCTAATTAACATCATTGAAAAAAAAGGGCTTGAAGCACTTATGTAATAGCTTTTTATGCGGCGATTTTCGCCGTAAAATAAAATAATAGTAAACTCCCCCTAACTATGCTAATTTATACCTAAGCTAAAATGCGGCGAAAAACACCGCGTATGGAGTATAAAAGCAAACTATGTCATCGTTAACACCAAAACAACAGCTAGAAAGCCTGTTGCCTTACAATATGGTAGCAACGCGTAAATGGCTCTCATCAAAGGGAATGTCTCGACATGCCATCGATAATACGCTTAAAAGTCGCAGGCTGAAATCGCTTGCGGTAGGTGTTTATACTCGTCCCGAAAGCCCTTCTTCTTGGCAAAGTGTTGTTTGCTCATTACAGTTTATGATGGATGAACCTATAACTATTGGTGGACTAACTGCGTTACAACAACTGGGGCTTGCTCAATATTTAACGGGCTCTAATATCAAGACTATTCACCTTTACGCTGAAAAAAAACTCCCTACATGGCTAGGTAAAATACAGCATGAAACGGATTTCAAATGGCATGGAACCAAAACCTTCTGGGCAGAAAATCTATTCTCGATAGATGATTTTTCAAGAGAAATAGACTGGCATCAAGGCTTACCTGCGTTAAAAGTCTCTTGTCCAGAAAAAGCCTTTTTAGAAATGATGATGGATGTCCCTAAAAGCATCAGCTTTGACCATGCAAATGAAATAATGCAAGGCATGACAAGCTTATCTCCTAACAAGCTAGGAAGCCTGCTCAAAGCGTGCAAAAGTATAAAAGCCAAGCGACTGTTTTTATGGTTTGCTGAAAAGCAGGGTTACGCATGGTTCAAAAAATTAGATCTCACTGATGTGGATTTAGGAATGGGTAATCGCGTGATAGCTAAAGCTGGCAAGCTTGATAAGAAGTATTTAATAACGGTACCAGAGCACTTATATGGATAGGGGTATGGACAGGGGGCTGGATAGCAGCAACACCTATTACAAACAAGTCCAATTACTTGTGCAGCTGTTACCGTTAATAGCTGAAGAGCACTGCTTTGCGTTAAAAGGTGGCACAGCCATAAACTTGTTTATACGTGAGTTACCACGGCTGTCAGTAGACATTGATTTAGTCTACCTACCTATGCAAGATCGTAATGAAGCACTAGCGGGGATCACCGCCGCATTAGCACGAATAAAGCAGCGTATTCTCCAAGCCTTGCCAAATGCAAAAGTGGTCGAAGCTTACAAAAGTAAGCCTGATGCCATGCGATTAGTGGTATCTCATAACGGCGTACAAATAAAAATTGAGCTTTCCCCTGTGTTACGTGGAACAGTATTTGAACCTGAATTACGCAATGTCTGTACTAAAGTAGAAAATGAATTTGGTTATGCAGAAATGGCTGTTGTTTCATTAGCCGACCTTTACGCGGGCAAAATATGTGCAGCACTTGATCGGCAACATCCACGTGATTTATTCGATGTGATGTGGCTACTGAAAAATGAAGGTTTTACAGATGATATTAGAAAAGCACTCATCGTCTATATTATCAGTCATCCTTCACCCATAGTTGAGTTACTAGATATTCGATACAAGGATCTCAAGCAGATTTATCAAGGTGAATTTATTAGCATGACAGAAACACCGGTATCATTAGAAGATCTTGAAGCCACACGAGATCAATTAATCGAAGTTATCAGCAACACGCTGACAGATAATGAAAAACACTTCTTACTTTCATTCAAAGCAATGAAGCCACAATGGGATTTATTAGGGCTTGATGGCATTGAAAACCTACCCGCAGTAAAATGGAAGATGATCAACCTGCAAAATATGTCCAAGGACAAGCATAAAAACGCATACCAAAAACTTGAACGTTGCTTATTAACAGGAAGTAATAATTAATGACCTCTAAAAAAGACCTATCCGAAAGAGATATTTGCACAAAGTATATTCAACCTGCATTAGTCAAAGCAGGCTGGGATACGTTGAGTCAAATTCGTGAAGAAGTCTCTTTTACCGATGGTCGCATCTACGTTAAAGGCAATCTCACCAGCCGTGGCAAGAAAAAACGAGCGGATTATATTCTCTATTACAAACCCAATATTCCCATTGCTATCATCGAAGCTAAAAGCAACAAGCTCTCCGTTAATGCTGGCATACAACAAGGTTTAAATTATGCCGAGATATTAGATATTCCATCCGTCTACAGCAGTAATGGTGATGGCTTTTATGAACATGACCGCACCTGCACCGATGGCAATATAGAAAAAGAACTAACCCTTGATGAATTCCCATCACCCGAAGTATTATGGCAACGCTACAAAAAATATAAAGGTATAGAAACACAAGAACAAGAACGCATTTCATCACAGGATTATTTCTTTGATGGCACAGATAGAAAACCACGTTATTATCAACAAATAGCCATTAATCGTAGCGTAGAAGCGATTGCCAAAGGGCAAAACCGTATTCTACTCACCATGGCAACAGGTACGGGTAAAACCTACACCGCTTTT
>CAZXJK010000246.1:0-4601 GCA_964640895.1 uncultured Methylomonas sp. | reverse complement strand
TACGACACCGCTAAAGACGGACAAAAAGACCAACAAGATTGGATGATTATTTTTTTCCATCTCCCTAAGCATCTTTTTTGCCCCAATACTTCACCCAAGTATCCATGGCACTTTTACACTTTTCCCAACTGCTAAAAGCGGCTTGCCCAAGCATAAAAGGGTTAACCACTAAGCCAGTGCAATTTATTTGCTTATATTGACCGCTCACACTCCATTCGACATTCCTATCCGCTGTTTTTGGCTTACATAATAATGGTTTGGGTACAAAACCAGGATAATTAATAAACTTTAATGACTCAGGGTTAGTACGCCGCACCAAGATAAACAAGCCCAGCTTCTTACTAGCATCTTTAAAGACTTCGACATGTTGATAGTGAATATAATTTTTTACTTCTGAGTCTGTCACAGCCGTTGTTAGTTTTCTAAACCGACTTGCTAGCTCTTGATCATAAATTAACTGACGATATTTCGCATGCTGATTGGAATCTGACATATCTGATACCTCAAATACAATTTAAAAAATCTTATATACTTCATGATGCTACAGATTTGATAGTATAGCGAACTGCTTTTAGTTGCAAGCAAAAGTCAGTTCGTTATAAATTCCGTGCCCCGTGACCGCACGAAGTATAAGTATTTGAATATTCATAAACAAGCTTAGAAATATGCACGCCACACTGCATGCTATTCTTGTATAGAAGTCCCTGTTCCCTGTGCATCTTTTGCACCTTTTACAAACCTTGCTTTAAGCTTTTTAAAGGCTGACCACAAAGTAGTGTCCATCACCACCTGATTACCAATAGAGACAATCACTCTGGTTAGCTCAGGTATTTTAGTTTTGGTCGATATCATATAAATAGGCTGTACATATAACACCGAATGCTTACCCATCGGCAAAATAACCATACGGCCTTTCGCTACATTAGAGCCATGCTGATCCCATAAAGTAAACTGCTCAGAAATCTCAGGACTCTGATCAATCAATGCCTCAACTTGTGCCGGGCCATTCACTTGGATATCTTTAGCAAATTTATAAATTTTAATATAAGGCTTGTAACTATTTTGTTTACAACTATCAATATCTAATGTCCCTGCCAAACCAATCATACTTAAGTTGCTACGATTAATCGGAGTCATCGGATTAATCATGACGAACTCTTCGCGATCATCACAATGACCAAAATCCATGGTCTGAAAATAAGGCATTACTGGCATTTTATTCACTTTCGCAAACTGCCAAGTTTCTGCTTGCTCATAAAATAACTCAGGTTGAGTTTGATGATATTTAGCATAAAGCATCATCTGCATATAAAATAACTCACGTGGGTAACGTAAATGCTTACGTAACTCACTCGGCATTTTATCTAAGCTATTAAATATCCCAGGGTAAGCAGTCTGATATGCATTAATAATAGGGTCAGAGTCATCCGCAATATAATATTTCACTGAACCATCATAGGCATCTATGACAATTTTTACCGAATTGCGTATATAGTTAAATTTTTGTATACCAGATAGAAATTTCTCACGAGAAAATTTTGATACCGGGTATTTATCCGATAAGGTGTAAGCATCTTGAATCCAGTAAAAACGATCTTTAGTGACCACTAAGTACGGATCTTCATCCAGATGTAAAAATGGCGTGATTTGTTTGATTCTATCAACAATATTACGTCTTATTAACAACTTACTATCTTTAGAAATATTAGAAGAGAAAAATACCTTCTCATCACCAAAATAAAAAGCAAACAGTAATTTTCTAAAGAATGATGGGAATGGCACCCCGCCTTTACCTTGATAAACTTCGCTATCGGAACCCGACAGCCCCATAACTGTTAAATCATTGGGCACAATGGCATAGCTGTATTTTTCTTGACCATAATATATATCAGGTGTTTTGACCGCAAAGCCAACATTTGATGACATATTTAAGTCACGCAAATACCATAAAATAGGGTTGCCTGCATCTTGTGCTGCTGGGGTAATAACCGCCCCATAACCATGCGTATAACGCAGATGGATGTTTTCCCATGATTTGGCTTCTAAAGGTAACTTTTCAGTATTCAACTCTCGTGCCGCTAAATTGACTTGCTGAATATGATCATTTATATAGTAACGATCCTCATCGACACTATGAAAACTGTAATAGGGTCGGATACCTTGTAGTTCTTTATAAACATCGATTAAGTAGTCTCTATCCCAAACAGGAATATTTTCAAAATGGCGCTTAGTCCCCCAAGCTTCGATATCCTCACTAGCATCCAAATCAATACTATATTCCACAATATTAATATTATCTAAATCATAAGCATCTAAAGTTGCCTTAATATTATTACTCATAAACTGCCCCTCGGTTAATACGGGGTTAGGCTGCACAATAAAAGTATTAATCAAGCTGGGGATAAAAAATACGTTTTGTAAGCCTAGTGCAATTAAAAAACCGCCTAGAGCAATGAAAGTAGGTACCGCAGTACGGTGCTGCTTGGAAAAAATATAAGTTACAACAGAAACAAACAACGTTATGATTGAGATAATACTGAGCCAAATTAAGGGCAGTTGGTAGCGCAATTCGACAAAACCCGGCCCAAAAAAGACCGGTTCATGCGAATCAACATAGAGCAGTGAAAAACGATCAAGAAATAAGCCCCAAACGACGAACAAAACGGTAAACCCCAAAAGGATTGCTAAATGTATCTTTGCACCTAATGGGTAATCTTGATTCTGATTGGGTACAAAAATATGCTCCAGCCAGTACAGCACGACAATCAGGAAAAATAAAATAATCGAGGTATACAATAATTCCTGTTGAATCAGTATATACAGAGGGTATGAAAATAAATAAAAGCTGATATCTTGACCATAAACAGGATCAGCAATACCTGCTGAACTACCAAAAAAATACAGTAAGGCAGTTTCCCATTGATGATAAAAAGGGCTGGCTATGACGATAGCGAGTACCAGCGAGAGTGGCGTGTAAATTTTAACCGAGCCATGCATAAAAATATCTGCAAAGGCTTGAAAATGTTGCCGCTTATCAGCACTGACTAAGATTTCATCAGGCGGATTGAGACCTAGATAGCGCGAAGCAATCCAAAAGTGAAAAAAGAAAATGGCAAAGAATATGAGGGTGACACCACCTGAAAAAATAAACCGGTAGAGCAGCCTTAACCAGAAATAACCTTCAAAATTAAGCGAACGAAACCACCATAAGTCGACAAAAAAGTCGACAAATATAAAATAAAACAAAATATAGCAAAGAACTGAAAGTACTGTCAGTCCTATTAAAGCGGGTAGCAATTTCCAGTTCCGCATGAAAGCCTCTTAAAATTATGTGTGATATAAAAATATTATAACAATAGCATCACTATGCCACCATATCCGAACGCCTATACCTTAATATTAAATAGCAAGGTCATCATTATTTTTTTGCCCTAATAAGCGTTGTCCATGCTTCCAGGCTCTATGTTCCATCATAATACTGAGTACTTCTTGCGGATCATCGGTGATTTTAATATAGTCTAAATCTTCTACAGAAATGACTTCGTACTGCACTAGGGTAGTTTGAATCCAGTCCAGCAAGCCGCCCCAAAATTCGCTGCCGAATAAAACCAATGGCATGGGATATATTTTATGGGTTTGCATTAAAGTTAATGACTCAAAAAATTCATCTAGCGTACCAAAACCTCCCGGCATGCCCACATAACCAATCGAATACCTAACAAACATGACTTTACGCACAAAGAAATAACGAAAATCTAAGGAAATGCTTTGGTAAGGGTTAGGGTCTTGCTCTTGCGGTAGCTCAATATTAAGCCCTACAGTTGGCTTATTTTTTAAAGAAGCCCCTTTATTCGCTGCCTCCATCACCCCTGGCCCACCACCAGTAATGATTGTAAAATCATTTTCAGCTAATAATTTAGCGATTTCAATTGTTTTTAAATAATACGGATTACTCGGTTTTAAGCGTGCAGAACCAAAGATAGAAATACCATCACAAATACCAGACAAACGATCAAACCCTTCGGTAAATTCACTGATAATCCGAAAAATACGCCAAGACTGATCGCCTTTCATATCATCAATAATACTGGCTGAATCATGGTGTATATTGGCGCAATAATTCATTATGCTTCCTATTTTCTTAAACTGTGGGTTAGCACAAATTCACGTAATTTACGCATATCTGCACCTTTAATATTGGGAAAACTCGGCATGGTTAAGCTGCCAGTATTTACTTTATGCGCAATGTAAGTATTATTTACATTTTTCAAATTAATCGTCCAATACATATCGGGGGCTTCAGGCTTGCCAGTATGACAACTCGCACAAGCGTCCAAGTAAATAGTTTTCCCAGTGACGTTGGGTCTAAGGAGTATAGTCATCAGAGCAAGCAACCATTCCAAGGGTAGTCAAGCCCAACAACAACCTTACACTTATTTTCTGCAATATAGTCTTCCTCCTGTTTGTATCAATCATTACTCAGGAACGTACACGAAATAAGGGACATGGAAATAAATAAGCATCCAATATTTGGGCAGGATTTTTGGTTTGTCATTAGTGCTGTAGCAATAGGCGCATAGCAGGCTACGTAACTATTGCTA
>CAZXJK010000245.1:0-4667 GCA_964640895.1 uncultured Methylomonas sp. | reverse complement strand
CATAGAATAACTATGCGCCTCTTGAGATAATCCAATCAGAAACAAAAATACTACGTAATATAGGTATATTCATTACTTGCAAGTCCCTAAGTGAAAAGTAGATTTAGATTCTGAGTCCTTTATGTGTAAGTGGGGAATGCCTTTTTCAAGCCATGCATATAAGTACCCAAGCATAATTACTTTAACATTTTATCTCCAGCAGTTAAGGAAGGGTTATTATTTAATAAAAATGATAATCGTTCTTATTTAATAAATAAACTATTCTTTATTTTTACCTGATAAAATAATTTTGCGAGTTTAAATTGCTTTTATAAATTTTTCACGTAAAATTCTCAATCCATTTCTGGTCCTGACGGAAGTTCACGCTTTTTGAAGGTTAAAAGGGAAGTTTGGTGCGGATCTATTCCAATGCCAACGCTGCCCCCGCAACGGTAAATAAGTTAAAAATCATCGAAAAACCACTGTGCTTTGCATGGGAAGGTAATGATTTTTGTTGTCCATACTTATAAGCCCGGAGACCTGCCTGAATTGTTATTTGGTGCAGCGGAGGGCTGTGGACGAAATGAATTAGCCTTTCTTAGCTGTTTTTTCGTTGTTATCTCCTCTGCTGTGTTTCTTACACTTTTTTGCGCGGGCGGCGCAGAGGTAATTATGAAAAAAATTTTTATTGTCAGCCCTTTCTTATTCAGCACTCTTCCAACAGCAGTGCATGCAGATCATACGGTAGCACTTGCGCCTTTAACGGTAACGGCTACTCGTAATCAACAAGCTTCACGACTAGTCTCTAGTACGGTCATTAATCGACAAGATATTGAACGTAAGCAACTTAATAGTATTGAACAGGCTTTGCGTGGTGTTGCGGGTATTAATATCGTCAATAATGGTGGCTTAGGTAAAAATACCTCAGTATTTTTACGAGGTACCGAATCAGACCATGTTTTAGTGTTGATTGATGGTCTTCGTGCAGGCTCTGCCACAGCAGGTGGTGCAGCTTGGCAACATATACCGATCAGTGAAGTCGAATCGATTGAAATTATACGCGGCCCTAAATCCAGCTTATATGGTGCTGATGCTATTGGCGGGGTCATTCATATTCATACCCGCAGTGCAGCGGGATCAACATCGGCAATGAATCCCGAATTGTCTGTGGGTGGCGGGAATTATGGTCATTACAAGGTGCAGGCTGGTCTATCAGGCGCTATTGATCAGGCTTGGTACAATGTCAATTTCAGTTATCAAGCTAATGAGGGCTTTAATTCCTGTGCAGGGGCTTTAAGCTATGGCTGTTTTACTAATGAACCGGATAGAGATGGTTATCAGAATTATTCGGGATCGTTACGTTTAGGCTATCGTTTTACCGACTGGCTGAGTTTGGAAGGTCATGCTTTGTATAGTGGTGGACATACTGAATTTGACGGTAGCTTTGTTAATGAAGGTGATTTTGCACAACTTGTTTATGGCGGCAAGGCGACCATACAAGCCATGGACTTTTGGCGTATTGATTTAACGGGGGGCGAGAGCCGCGATGAATCAACGAATTATTTAAATGACACTAAAAAAAGTCATTTTGATACCCAACGCGTTTCATTTTCAGCACTGAATAATTTTACGCTGGCTCCTGATCAGTTACTGTCTTTAGGCTATGACTTTCAACATGACAGTATTGATAGTAATGAGAGTTTTGCAGAAACCTCGCGGCATAATCATGCAGTTTTTATCCAATACCAAGGTCAGTTAGCCAACAATCAATTTATACTGGCTTATCGTAGTGATTTTAATCAACAGTTTGGCCAAAATAGTACCTGGAATGCATCATGGGGCTATGCCTTTGATAATGGCATTTTAGTCTCGGCTTCTTATGGTACAGGTTTTAAAGCACCAACTTTTAACGAACTTTATTTCCCTGGTTTTGGTAATAGCGACTTAAACCCGGAAAAGTCAGAAACTTATGAAATAGGCATTAGTGGTGAGCATACGCACTGGAATTGGTCTCTGAATGGCTATTTGACCTATATTGACAATATGATTGCTTATGACAGCACAATTTTTGCGCCGAATAATTTAAGCTCAGCGCGTATCATGGGGATAGAGGCAATGCTTGGCGCACAACTTTATGGGTTTGACCTGCAATTAAATTACAGTGCCTTAGATCCCGAAAGTATGGACGCGGCTACTTTTGGCAATGTGCTACCTAGACGTGCACAACAGACATTTCGTTTTGATTTAGATCGACAGTTTGGTGCTGCCAGTATAGGAAGTACCCTTAATGTCGAAGGACGACGCTTTGATGATTTAAAAAATACGCGACGTGTCGATGGTTTTGTCACTTGGGATCTAAGAGCAGAATATCAATTTTATGAGCAGTTTACCTTACAAGGCTCAGTCAATAATATCCTGAACACTCAATATCAAACGGTAGCAGGCTATAACTCGCCTGGCGTGACCGTTTTCTTTAATTTGCGCTATGCGCCGACACTTTAAGAGGTTTATATGAACTGGTTACAACAAAATACCAAATATCTGACTATTTTGGCACTGCTAATGTTGATGGCATTAACACGTAGTGATCATTTTGGCAGTGCTATTAGCTTACCTGATGCATCATTAGCCGTATTTTTCTTAGCAGGGATTTTTACAGGCGGGATTGGCAGCCTTGTGCTGTTATTAACGGAAGCCGCATTGCTAGATTATATTGCCATTACCCATTGGCAAGTCAGTGATTATTGCATTTCGCCAGCATATGTTTTTTTAATACCTACTTATGCCGTGCTATTTTTTGCCGGGCGCTACAGTGCGCAATATGCAACACTCAGCAGTCGTGATTTGAGTTATCAATTTGCTTATTTGTTGATGGCAGGCTCGATGGCATTTTTGATTTCTAATGGCAGCTTTTATCTGTTGTCAGGTAAGTTCCCTGAACTATCGCTAGTGCAATATGCGCAGCGAGTGGCAAAATATTACCCTGCTTATATAAGCTCTACTTTAATTTATAGTTTGGTGATTTTATTTTTTACTAAGCTTGTGCAAGTACTTTATAAGGAAAAGTATACCGTTGCATAGGCGAGGCATTGAAACAGGCGCATAGCAAGCTATGTAATACCAATCCCAATATATTCAAACTATTATTTTGTCATTCCTATACATTTTTAGCAGGAATTTTGCCTGATTATGTGACAGTAAATAAAAGTGACATATCAAAGGGGGCAGACTGCCCCCTTTGATTCGCTTCCGTCAGTAATTTATTATTGTTTCTTATCCACTATTTAGAAAACTATTTGCGATTTACTTTGATAAGCTCAAATGCCAATGGGTCTGTAAACGGCAAAAGTGATAAATCTACTTCATAAGTTACAATTTCGCCAAAGGCATCCTGTACGTCAACATTAGGTATATGTAGAATACCATGTTCAAATTCAGCATGTTGTTCATCGGAATCATGTTCATTAATATTACAACTTGAGCATGCCAGCTCACCAAATGCATCTATATTCCCATTGGGTAGGTAATATATATATCTAAGTTTGTTGCTTTCTATCCGTAAGAGCTCTACCGAACCTTCATCAATACAATTATTAGTGCCTATTTTTATATCTTCAAAGAAAGTAACACTGCCACTGGTTTCTGAAAGAAAGGTCCAAGTGCCACTGCATGATAAAGAAGGGTACTCTATTTGGTAAATACCATCATGTGCAGTAAACCGAATAGTCCACGTTTGTACCGTTGAAGATGATGACTGTTTTCCCGAGCCTTCCCATACTCCATCCAGTCTATCGCGTAAACTGCTATTAGTTGGGATTAGCATAGAAATTTCACCGCTTGTAAGCGTACCGAACCATGTATTGTCTATGACATGCATATCTTCAAGGCTTTCATCACAGCTCCCCCAATCTCCCGTAAAAGATTTACCATCAGGCGCAAACAGAAAGGTAAAAGGCCCTGCCCAGTCATTTTCTGGGCCACATATGAAAGGAAAACTAGAAATAACCCCTGGTTCTTTCCAATAGCCCTTTAAAATTAAGCCCTCTTCAGTGTTTTCAAATGTACCCGTAATTTCTGCACCAATACGATACATCCCAGTCGCCTGAGAGCTATCTTGCATAATGGTTAAGTCACCGAAAGTGGTCGTCCAAGTGGAGCTATTTGTTTCAGCATAAGCAATATTAGAGAGTGTAAAAAACATGAAAGCTAATATAAGAAAATTTTTCATAATTGTGGCCTTTTTTATTTTAGATATACTGCCAAAGAGAGTAAATATACGACATGAATCTAGACCTACTCATAGTGCAGTGGTCAAGTAAATCCTATAAATATCCATTACGCTTCTTTTTAACTCTATTCTTTTTAAGCAGGTATGTCAATTTGTCTCAGCAATTCTCAATTTAGGATTTTTCATATTTCTGGCACTGGAATATCTAGTCCCCCAGCATAAATTCCATTAATTTTTGCCAACTATCAAAAACTATGTAACGGGTGAGGGCTCTTAAATCATCAAAAAATGTTTTCCTGCTCGCTAAGCTATTCTGTACCAGCGCATAGTGAATGGGTGCAACCCGTCCTCCGCGCAAATTTCAAACAACCTTTAGCATCATCATTAGCTGCTTCAAGCGTGTTAGCAGTAGCAGGGTGAATTTTCTGCTGTTCCTGTTGAATATTAAACTCCATAAATA
>CAZXJK010000244.1:0-4669 GCA_964640895.1 uncultured Methylomonas sp. | reverse complement strand
CAGTCACTTTATATACAATCCTTGATGGTATTTGTCCCGTGTTAAGTTAGTAGCCTTTTTTACCCCATGCATTAGCACGTAAATACCCTCATGCAGAAAAGGAATGGCACTGGCAATATGTATTTCCTAGTCGCAAATTATCGACCGATCCACGTAGCGGTGTGATGCAACGACACCATGCTGATCAGTCATCAATTAATAAGGCAATTAAGCAAGCAGTGCGCAAAACAGGCATTGCCAAAAAAGTAAGTGCGCACACTTTTAGACATAGCTTTGCAACCCATTTATTACAAAGGGGAACTGATATTCGTACGATTCAGTCTTTACTAGGGCATAAGGATTTAGAGACGACCATGATTTATACTCATGTATTGCAACAAGGCGGCGAAGGCGTAGTGAGTCCTTTGGATGATTCATGAGCTTACTTTGAATAATGTCTTACTAGCTATTCGTTTTTTTAAAATATCTCGCCCGCTTACCTCTTACTGGCTCTATCGTTTTTAGATCCATAGGTATTGACTCGGTACTACTTAAAAATAGATACCCCCCTGGATCTAATGCAGCAACTAAGCGCTGCAAAATATCACGCTTTACTGCTTCGGAAAAATAGATCAATACATTACGGCAAAAAATAATATCAAACTTGCCTACATTCGCAAAAGGCTGTAACAAGTTTAATTTCTGAAAACGAGCACGGCGCATTATGTCTGAGTTTAGTTGATGCCCTGCTGCTACCTTTTGAAAATAACGCGTATAAATTTGACTGGCTAAGCCGCGCTCAATGGCCATATCAGAGTATATGCCAGCTCGTGCTTGCTTGAGAACCGTATCTGAAATATCAGTTCCCAAAATTTGAACATTTTGGTTGATAGCTTGACTAGCAGCCCATTGTGCTGCACACTTGCTGATGGTATAAGGCTCTTGGCCTGAGGAACACGCTGCTGACCAGACTTTAATAGCTCCCCCTTTTTGCTTGAGTATTTCAGGCAGCACTTCATATTGTAATGCCTGAAACTGAGTATCATCCCGAAACCAAAAGGTTTCATTGGTAGTCATTGCATCAATCACTTTTGACTGTAATTGACTTGTTAGTCCAGCACCTTTATTTAGCTGTAGCAATAACTCGGAGAGAGACGCTACGTGAAACTCTTGCAAGACATTGGTCAAGCGATTTTTTACCAAATATTGCTTATTATCACCTATTTCAATACCACTCGATTTCTGGAGAAATTCCTGAAAAGCTTGATATTCTTGTGTAGTAATATCCATTATTGATTTAGTAAGCTAATCATCAATGCCGTGACTAAGGAATAAGGATTCAGTAATACCCGAGTATGACTTGTCTTTTGACTGTACAGCCGCGCCAGAAAAACAGTTACATAGCCAGCTATGCGCCTGTGTTTCTGACACGACTGTGCAGCCAAAACCCTGCGTCATACTTTCGGGCATTATTAAATCCTCATTCCTAAATATCTCGCCCATGAAACTCACGTAAACGTTTTTGCACACATTCAGCTAATGCATCTGGTTTAAATTTAGCCAAAAATTCATTGGCACCTACTTTCTCAATCATGGTCGAGTTAAATACACCACTCAAAGACGTATGTAAGATCAAATAGACATCTTTTAATTCCGGGTCTTCTTTTACTTTGGCGGCAAAAGTATATCCATCCATGCGCGGCATCTCTACATCAGAAATAATCATCGTATAGTAATCAGCAACCTTAATACCATCTGCTTTTAGTTGTGAAACATGCTCCCACGCCTCTAGGCCATCTACAAGCAAAGTACACTTAATACCAATCTGTTCTAAAACGCGCTTGACCTGATTTCTGGCCACCGAGGAATCATCAACAATTAAGACGTGATCATCTGCATTATCAGCCACCACATTATTGGCCAAAACTTCATCAGAAGCTTCTTCAGCCCCCCCCATCACTTCCTTCATGACTTTTTCAACATCAATGACTTCAATCAATTCATTTTCAAATTGCGTTACTGCTGTTAAATAACCTTCCCTACCCGCGCCTTTGGGTGGGGCATTAACCTGATCCCAACCTATATTAATAATTCTATCAACCGAACTGACCATAAAGCCTTGTACACTACGGTTATACTCAGTAACAATTACAAAATTATCAGCATCTCTATTGACGGGTAACATGCCGATGGCCAGAGATAAATCCATGACAGAAATAGTCTTGCCTCGTAAATGTGCAACTCCACAAATAACAGAGTGTGATTGTGGTATTTGCGTTAATGAAGGACACTGAATAACTTCTTGCACTTTAAATACGTTAATACCAAAGCGTTGCCGTCCTGCCAACTTAAAGAGTAATAATTCAAAACGGTTATGCCCCGCTAGCTTCGTGCGTTGGTCAACTCCCTCTAAAATTCCAGCCATAACAACCTCTTAAATCAATTAATATGCTACTTCGCGCAAGTATCTCTGCGCAGAGTATACAGTGGTAATAATAAAATTTATCATCTCAATATATTATAACGACTCAGTTTTTCAATACTTGATTATTTTTTTGGCATTAATTCTGCTTGGTTATTACCAAGACAACTAAAAATGCCAAAGAAATGACACATATCAAACTACAAAAAATTTTGTTAACCAGTCTTACCTTGCTACTATTTTCCACAAGCTCTATTGCGGCAAATGAATATCAGTCACTTAGCTCCATACAGGAAACTGTTGTGCACTTTATCCAAGCTAATATTGATACTAGCCAAGATCATGATATTCGCGTCAATAAACTGGATAGCAGACTTAAACTGCAGAAATGCACAGTCCCTTTAGAAGCATACAGTAATAATGACCGCTTTGATGCGGGAGTATTATCAATTGGTGTACGCTGTCATGGCAAGCACAAATGGGCGTTATATAATTCTGCAAAACTGATATTCTACCAGCAGGTCTTAGTGCTCAAACGCAGCCTAAAACGCAATAGTCTGGTTGATACTGATAATGTCGTGTTAAAAAAATACCCTTCCACCAAAATACGCAGAGGCTATTTTACACAATACCAGCAAATTAAAAATCAACTCACGACCCGCAATATACGCGCAGGTACTATTTTACAACCAACCCATTTAAGGACACCCAAACTTATTAAAAAAGGAGAACAAGTCATTATCCATGCAAGTTCATCCTCAATCAGTATAAAAATGTCTGGCCGTGCGTTGATGGATGGTAGCTTAGGCCAACAAATACGCATAAAAAACAGTAAATCTAAAAAAGTAATTGAAGCTACTGTGGTAAAAGCCGGTATTGTTTCGGTTAATTTTTAAAGTTATGTCAATTGCAGCCGCTACAATGGCATAGAAAATTTTTATTGGGAGCTGGTCATGAACATTGAAATAAACAACAAGACCCACATAGCAGACATAAATCGAGCATCTAGTGGCATTGTAAACAAAAAGACCGAAAAAACTGAGCCAGAAGTCACAAAAACCGACTCTGTTGATTTATCTATTGCTAGTGCAGTTAATTCATTAGCGACAGAACCCGAAGTGAATACCGACCGGGTTGCCGAGATAAAAAATGCATTGGCAAATGGTTCATACCAAATTGATAACGAAAAATTAGCACGAAACATCATTAATTTTGAACAAGAGTTACCTAACACAGGCTAATATCATGATTGAAAAAACGCACCCAATTGCACAAAAATTAATTTTAACTGCCGTAGAAGACAGCCTGCAACTAGAGCAATTATTGACAGATGAAGCACTACTATTAGCAAAGAAGGCGCATATTCAAGCATTGGATAGTATTACCCAACAAAAAATGGCTTTAGTCAAAAAGCTAGCTACGTTTGCAAGACAGGTAGAACAAGTACTCGCTTCGGAGAAATTAAGCCAAGAAGAAGGCATGTTGCAATACTTTGCGATTGCTCAACAAGCCGACATAGATACATCTACTTCATTAACAGCATGGCATAAATTGACTAAACATTCTAAAAACTGCCGCTCTTTAAATGAGAAAAATGGTGCTTGCATTCATATACTTAACCAGCATAGTGCTCGCATATTAAATATATTAAAAGGCAAACCTCAGTTGGTCAATACCTATGGCCGCAATGGCCGCACGAGCAGCAACCGTTATTCACAAACACTAGTATCAGTTTAGTTATAGAAGACTTGAACATACATAGTTAAATAGATAAGAAATACTATACAATACGCTGAACTATATACTCACCAGTACAGCAATAAAGCATGGCAAACTCTAAAACTTATCTGAATGTTCCCTTTGCACAAAAAGATGCAGCAAAAGCACTCGGTGCAAAATGGGATCCCGCCAATAAAAAATGGTATGCACCCGCCAATATAGATATAGCCCTGTTGTCTAAATGGCATTCCGATGTTAGCTCAACACCTCCCAAAACTATTAGCAAACTAAAAGCGCGCGCCACCGCAAGCAAAGACATTACGCTTGGAGTGACTACCTATGCCCAAGATAGTCACTTTGTAGCCTATGGTGGCGATAAGCCACCGTGGAATTAGTGCCCAAGCGCTCTACAATAATACAAGACTGCAGGAAAACCTCCAGAGCATCAATAATAATCAATTTCTCGTTTTTTAACTTCCCTGAACTCATTGATTATACTTTTCAATTAATGCCCTCTGACAAGCATATGGTTGGAAAAAATTTAGGTCG
>CAZXJK010000243.1:0-4685 GCA_964640895.1 uncultured Methylomonas sp. | reverse complement strand
CAGTCGCCCTACCAAAAAACAGCGCAGACAAATTCATCAATTTAAGCAGAAGTAGCTACAGGTCGCGACTAAAAGCCCCTCCTACAGACAACTAGGAGGCTTTGGTAGGCCTGCAATCTTACAGGCATACTTCAATGGCCCTTCGGGGAACAATTTAAGCAAGTAACGACTATTGCCTTTATCTTCCCCTAGTTTTTTCTTAATGGCTTTGGCAAACACGCGCGCATTGGGTAAATATTGATACTGCTGATAGAATTCTCGAATAAACCACAAAATTTCCCAGTGCGCATCCAGTAACTCAATACTTTCTAACAATGCCAACTGCTCTGCAACAGCCTCGTCCCATTGCAGCCTATCCGTTAAAAAACCCTGTTCATTACGTATGATGCTACGCCCTTGTACGATTAACGCCATGTTTTAACCACATCATGTTCAATTGTTAGCTGTACAAACTCTGGATAATCCAGGCAGGTTATTTTTGATAACACATCGGCAGAGTCAAGCCCTCTTAAATGCAAATCAGGTGCTAACACATAGCATCGCCCACCTTGACAGTATTGCAATAATGGCTCGACATGCACAGCATTTTTATGCAAACCTAAAACAGCATCACCTATAAAAATCACCGCATCATCTTGTCCAATCCGCTCGAATAATACGGTATACCCCGTGTTGACAGCAACAATATGCAACAAACTATTCATCAGCAAAAATTTTCAGGCCAATAACACCAAGAATAATCAACGAAATTGAAGATAACCGGTAAATATCAATGGATTCTTTAAATAAAAAGATACTGGCAATGGCAATACCTGCCGCGCCAACACCTGTCCAAATAGCATATGCAGTCCCTAACGGTAAGGTCTTAATGGCCAACATTAATAAACCAAAGCTCCCTGCTCCTGCTACCGCAGTGACAATGGAAGGGATTAATTTAGTAAACCCCTCATTATATTTCAAACTCAGCGCAAAGATAATTTCTGAACAACTCGCTAAAGTAAGGTATAACCACCCCATCTTCTCTCCTGATCAATATACAGATAATAGAGAATATTTTACAATACTCAGTCCCTAGCTTAATTATTTATTTACCCATGTCTTTAGATTCCCAATTTGCTATCAACAATAATCTTGATATTATGCGTAAGCTAAACATTATTTGGCAGCAATCTTGTTTAGTGACTGTCAGTTTTGGCACACCGACCGTTTCCTTCCTAACGGCGATTACCGATATTGATAAAAACCAACAGACATTAAGCCTAGATGCCGCCCCTAAAGACTACCTTACCCAACAACTGTTAGCCGCTAACGAAATAAATTTCAGCGCAAATGTCGCAGGTATTCAGGTACACTTCACGCAAACCAAAGTGAGCACCCAGCAAACAAATGGCAACAGTGTCATCACAGTCACCATCCCTGATACTCTTTTTTGGCTAGAGCATCGTCACTTTTACCGTATCAGGTCACCCCTATCGAACCCAGCAAGCTGTGACATGGAGATTAGACTCAATAGCGATGACTCAGGATTACCACGAAAATTTAACTTCAAGCTCTACGATATGAGTATTTCGGGGCTCGCTTTAATGTATGAGGCAGATGATAAAATCAACTTTTTACGCCCCCATGCCGTGTTTGACAACTGCCATATAACACTTCCAGAAATTGGAGATTTTTATGGTACCATCGAAGTACGTAACCAGCGTCCATTAAATAATAACAACCCGGATAAAACACAACTGGTAGGGGCACAATTCATTAACCCCTCACCTGCAGTAGAAACCAAAACACAACGCTACTTGCAATGGATAGAACGTGAAAATATCAAGATAAAGAAAAACAAATGAGTTCTAACATAATTGATAACAGCATAATTGATAACGACAAAATTTTAAGTATCTCCCAACTTAATCGTGATGTTAAATACCTCTTAGAGCAAAATTTTTTCGCCGTACAAGTGATCGGAGAAATTTCTAATTTAAGTCGGCCGTCTTCAGGGCATCTATATTTTTCTTTAAAAGATGCAGGTGCACAAGTACGTTGCGCCCTCTTTCGCAGACAAGCACAAAAGCTTAACTTTACACCAGAAAATGGCCTGCAAATCCAAGCCAGTGCCAATGTCAGTCTTTATGAAGCGCGTGGTGACTACCAGCTTATTATTAATAATATGCAAGAAGCGGGAGATGGTGCACTACGCAGGGCCTTTGAACAACTGCAAGCCAAACTTGCCGCTAAAGGATTTTTTGCTGAAGAACATAAAAAAAGCCTACCGACTATCCCGACTTGTATTGGGGTGATTACGTCACCGACAGGTGCTGCTATTCATGATATTTTATCAGTACTGGCACGTAGATTTCCCTCTATCCCTGTTATCATCTACCCTGTACTCGTACAAGGTAACGATGCAAAATACGCCATTAAGCAAGCTATCATAACTGCCAATCAACATAAAGACTGCGATGTCTTAATATTAGCTCGCGGCGGTGGTTCATTAGAAGATTTATGGGCATTTAATGAAGAAATGGTGATCACAGCCATTTATAAAAGTCGCATCCCTATTATTAGCGGTATTGGCCATGAAACCGACACCACCATTGCCGACTATGTTGCCGACCTCCGTGCCGCCACCCCTACTGCGGCGGCTGAGCATTGCACACCTGATGCAAGTCAATGGCTAGGGCAGTTTCAAGCCTATGAACAGCATTTAAGCCGGTTACTACACAATAAAATAGCACAACATAAGCAACACTTAGATTGGCTCAGTAAAAATTTAACTCAGCAACACCCTGGCAAGCAATTAGAAACCAAAGCACAACGCTTAGATGAACTAGAAGCGCGCCTAAAATTAAGCCTGAAAAATAAATTAAGTCAAGCGAATAACCAGCTACAAGCACAGCAAGCGCAACTGTGGCAGTTTAACCCGACTCATAAAGTGCAACAACTCGGCAACCAATATAACCACTTAAAGACACGCCTGCATGCCAGCATGCACAACAAGCTGCACACGCAACAACAAAAACTGGCACAATTGAGCCAAACCTTAAATATAATCAGTCCATTAGCCACCTTACATCGTGGCTATAGCTTAAGTAGCAATACCCAAGGAACCCTACTCACTTCCAGCAAACAACTAACAGTAGGACAAACTATTACCACCCGTCTTGCCGAGGGCGAGTTTACCAGTCAAATACAGGAACTAAACCATGAATAAAATTCTTTGCTTACTGCTCTTCATTCCCCAATTAGTATTGAGTGCCGCACTTCCGCAACAACTAGCCGTACCAGGCGGTATCGTTAACATAGAGCTGGGCTATATCGTTAATCCGGCACCACAAGTCTTTTTCCAAAAAAAGCGGGTGTTAGTCTTAGAAAATGATAAAAAGTGGTACGCCATTGTCGGCATCCCACTTAAAACAAAAGCAGGCAAACATGCCATCCAAGTTGGCTCGGGTAAAAAAAGCACCGATATTTATTTTGATATTGCCGATAAAGACTACCCTGCACAATACATTACCATCAAAAATAAACGCATGGTCAACCCTAACCCTGATGACATTAAACGTATCACCAGCGAACGCCCTGCTATCTATAAAGCTTTAACTACGTGGACAAAGCAGCCTGTAGATGGATTATCTTTCAGCTTACCAGTTGATGGTCGCTTAAGCAGCCCTTTTGGACTCAAGCGCTTTTTCAATAATCAACCCAAAAATCCACATAGTGGCTTGGACATTGCCGCACGCACGGGTGCCCCCATTACTGCACCTGCTCCTGGCATCGTCATCAACACGGGCAGCTATTATTATAATGGCAATACTGTCTTCCTTGACCATGGCCAAGGCTTAATTACCGGTTATTTTCATATGTCTAAAATATCAGTGACTACTGGACAACTAGTGGATAGTGGCACAAAATTAGGTGAAGTCGGCGCAACAGGCAGAGTGACAGGCCCACATCTGCATTGGAATGTGTATTTAAATAACACCAAAGTTGACCCCGCTTTATTTGTACCCGCATTAGCGAGTAAACTCACTAAAGTAAATACCCAAAAATAGCCATTACTTTTTAATGGAAAAACCGTAAAATAAAAACCACCTCTTTATTAACGAAAGGAAAACTAACATGCAATTCTCAACGACTGCGGACATAGCAGGTAAAACCATCCAAGAAAACTTAGGCGTTGTTGCAGGCAATGTCGTGCAATCCAAACACGTAGGCCGCGACATGATGGCAGGTTTGAAAAGTATTATTGGAGGTGAAATAGAGGGCTATACTGAAATGCTAGCGGATGCTCGCGATATAGCCATTCAAAGAATGGTTGATGAAGCCAAAAAACGTGATGCAGATGCCATTGTTAATATTCGTTTTACTACCAGTGCCATTATGAGCAGTGCCTCAGAAATTTTAGCGTATGGGACGGCGGTAAAATTAAAGGATTAATATAGTTTGAAATTAGGTTTGATGGGTAAAAATACACATCTCACCTAAAGTCATAAAAGTTAATATATTTTATTAATTCAATCACTTTACTTGTTGGTTTTTAATCTTATTTAATAGGCGCTAAATTATTTTACCGAGCAACTCTGCACCCATCATTAAGCCTTAACCCTCTTTCTCTTATTCGTTCAATTAGCTCGTAGGCTGGGTTAGCTTATTGAGCATAGCGAAATAACGTAACCCAGCCTATTTAA
>CAZXJK010000242.1:0-4739 GCA_964640895.1 uncultured Methylomonas sp. | reverse complement strand
CCTCTTAACGAGGCTTTTTTTGTATTTGCAGTACTGCTTTAGCTATTTGTTAGCATTTGCAGCAATTTTTTCGACACGCTTTTCATTGGCGTGTTCCATTTTTGCAAAAACTCTAAGAATGTCAGTTGCTGATAAAATTCCAACTAGCTTATTTTGCTTATCAATGACTGGTAATGCACCGATTCTATTATCTGCCATTAACTCGGCAGCTTTCGATGCATAAGTATCAGTACGTACCGTAATAACGCCGCGATGCATGATATGAGTTACTTTTTTAGGAAGTACGTGTAATTCAGTTGTACCTTCAGCTGCTATTGAGTTTGAATTACTTTTGGGGCCTAGTGCTTTATAAAGGTCTCTATCTGAGACAATACCCACTACTTTGCCTTTTTCAATAACAGGTAAGTGACGTACTTTTTCATAATGGATCAGAAAAAAAACTCGATCAATCATATCGTGTGGCTCGACCGTAAAAACTTTTTTGGTCATTAAATCTTCAACTCGCATGCGTTTATAGCTCCTCATATTCGTTATGGACGGCACAGAATAGACAGATAATAATAATTTTACAAGAGTTATATCTCTGAATGTTATAAAATGATGGGTTATGTTGGAATGAAATGAGCTCGGGTAGGGCTTGGAGATTCAACCTGTCTATACTTTAAGAAATATTTATGGGTTTAAAGTATTTTAATAAAATAATTTTCAGCGGTAGCTGGTGGAGACATGAATGCGCGTTATACTTTTAGGTAGTCCCGGATCAGGTAAGGGTACTCAGGCTCAGTTTATTACTGAAAAGTACGGGATACCTCAAATATCAACGGGTGATATGTTGCGTGCTGCAGTCAGAGCAGGTACAGACTTGGGTGTGGCGGCTAAAAAAATTATGGATGAAGGCGGTTTAGTTTCTGATGACATTATTTTAGGCCTAATCAAAGAACGTATTACTGCAGATGATTGTACTTCTGGTTTTTTATTAGATGGTTTTCCGCGCACTATTGCACAAGCAGAAGGCTTGGCGGAAATGGGTGTGGCAGTTGATCATATAGTAGAAATAGAGGTGGCAGACGAAGAAATTATTAAACGCATGGGAGGCCGTCGTGTACATTTGGAGTCAGGGCGAACTTATCATATAGAATTTAACCCACCTAAAGTTGCTGGAATGGATGATGTGACTGGGGAGGCACTTATTCAGCGTGATGATGATAAAGAGGTCACAGTTAGAAAACGATTAAATGTTTATCATGAACAAACTAAACCTTTGGTTGATTTTTACACGCAGGTAGCTGAGCAAGGCAATGCTCGCTTTAGTTCAATTGCAGGTGTTGGTTCTGTAGCAGATATTACGACCAAGGTTTTTGCTGCATTAGCATAACAACGGGAGCATATGTGGATATTTTAAGTTCGGCAATTTATCAGGATTTTAAAGAACAAGGTTTGTTGGTGGCACATTTAGGTGTTGCTATGCAGGTAAGCAATATTGTTCCGGCAGAAGGCGCAGGCCAAGGGGATTTGGTTTTTGTTGAGCATGAAAAATATCTATCGGTAGCTCTGGCTGCTGGCGTGTCGACAATTGTAACGACTCAGGCTATTGCTGACACTATTGAGCCTAAAGAAATGGCTGTTTTGGTGGCACCTAATGTTCGCATGGCTATGGCCTATTTACGCCAGAAATATACAGACAGGGATGTGTACGACTCTGAATGGGGGCGTATTCATGCTACTGCGGTAATACATGAATCAGTGCAAGTTCCAGATGATGCTGTTATTGGGCCGGGAGTGGTTGTTGGTGCACGTGTTGCTTTAGGTTCCAAAGTGGTCATTATGGCCAATTCGGTTATAGAATTTGATGTAATAATCGGTGCTCGAACTGTTATTTATCCTAGCTGTGTGGTGTCATATGACTGCCATATAGGGGATGACTGCATATTGAAGGCAGGTTGTGTGATTGGAAGTGATGGACAGGGCTTTGCGCAGGATGAGCAACGTAGGCATCATCGCATTCCACAAACAGGGCGTGTAGTAATAGGAAATAAGGTCGTGATTGGATCTGGTACAACCATTGATAGAGCGGCTTATACTGAGACTAAGGTGCATGATGGTTGTATTATTGATGCACAGTGTCACCTTGCACATAATGTCATTATCGAAGAGGATTGTATTCTGGTGGCGCAAACGGGTATCGCAGGCTCCAGTCATTTTGGCAAACGTGTTATTGCATCGGGCCAGACGGGGGTTTTAGATCATGTACATATTCCTGATGATACGGTATTGTTACACAGGGCGGGTATACATAGTAGTATAAAAGAATCGGGGGTATATGCTTATGGTCCGGTACAGCCTTTTAAGAAATACGCAAAAAATATTGCCATTTTTCAGCGCTTAGGTGAGGTATGGTCGCGTTTGAGAAAATTAGAGAAGCAAGTTGCAGAACTTACTAAATAATAATCAATACGGTACAGATTGAAATGTCAGCAAAAACTTTATATGACAAGCTTTGGGAAGATCACGTGGTGCTCACGGAGGATGATGGCTCATCATTAATTTATATTGATAGGCAGTTGGTTCATGAGGTAACCTCGCCGCAGGCTTTTGAAGGTTTGCGTCTGGCAGGGAGAAAGCCGTGGCGTACTGAGCGGAATCTTGCGGTGGCAGATCATAATGTGCCTACGACAGACAGAAGTGCTGGTATTATTGATCCTGTGGCGCGTTTACAGGTTGCCACATTGGATAAAAATTGTGCTGAATTTGGGATCACTGAATTTACCATGACTGATGTAAGACAGGGAATTGTACATGTCATTGGGCCTGAGCAAGGTGCAACATTGCCAGGTATGACGATTGTTTGTGGTGATTCGCATACGTCTACTCATGGCGCATCGGGTGCGCTTGCTTTTGGTATTGGCACTTCTGAAGTAGAGCATGCGCTTGCGACCCAGTGTTTGATTCAAAAGAAATCAAAAAACTTTTTAATTAAAGTCAATGGGCATGTTGGTACGGGTATTACTGCAAAAGATATAGTCTTGTCTATTATTGGTGAAATTGGTACTGCAGGTGGTACTGGCTATGCCATTGAATTTGCTGGCACTGCGATGACTGATTTGTCTATGGAAGGGCGGATGACTGTTTGTAATATGGCCATTGAAGCAGGTGCCAGGGCGGGTTTGATTGCAGTTGATGATAAAACCATTGATTATTATCGTGACAGGCCCTACTCTCCAAAAGGCGAACATTGGTTAATGGCGACTAGAGCATGGGAAAAACTACATTCAGATGTAGATTCGACCTTTGATAAGGTGGTTGAAATTGATGCTGAAACCATTCAGCCGCAAGTAACATGGGGCACTTCACCTGAAATGGTTGTTGCTGTTGGTGATAAAGTGCCGAACCCTATTGATGAATTTGATCTTGTTAAGCAGCAGAGTATGCAAACTGCCTTGGATTATATGGGCTTGAAAGCAGAGCAGGCGATTACTGATATTAGTATTGATAAGGTTTTTATTGGTTCATGCACTAACTCAAGAATTGAAGATTTACGTGCTGCGGCACAGGTTGTTGTTGGTAAGCAACGTGCTGAAAGTGTGAAATTGGCAATGGTTGTTCCAGGATCAGGCCTGGTTAAGCAGCAGGCTGAAAAAGAAGGCTTGGATAAGATTTTTATTGCGGCTGGTTTTGAATGGCGTGAGCCTGGTTGTTCAATGTGTTTAGCAATGAATGCAGATAAATTAGAGGCGGGTGAGCGTTGTGCATCGACTTCAAATCGAAATTTTGAAGGCCGTCAGGGCTACGGTGGACGTACTCATTTGGTCAGCCCTGAAATGGCAGCAGCAGCGGGTATAGCAGGGAATTTTGTTGATATAAGAGAGTGGATATAAGGAGAATATGATGCGAGCATTTACTAAAGTTACTGCCATTGTTGCTCCTTTGGATAGAGCTAATGTTGATACCGATGCCATTATCCCCAAGCAATTTTTAAAATCAATTCGGCGTGCTGGTTTTGGGCCTTATTTATTCGATGAGTGGCGTTATGAAGATATTGGTGAGCCTGAAATGGACTGCACTGATAGGCCATTAAAAAAGGATTTTGTGCTCAATAACCCAGATTATAAAGAAGCAAATATTTTGTTGACTCGGGAGAATTTTGGCTGCGGATCTTCAAGGGAACATGCTCCTTGGGCGCTAGAGGATTATGGCTTTCGATCTGTGATTGCTTCTAGTTTTGCGGATATTTTTTATAACAATTGTTTTAAAAATGGTATTTTGCCAATCGTCTTATCTGCTGAGTTGATTGATGGTTTATTTCGAGAAGTATCGACTGGTTATCAGTTAAGTATTGATTTAGACGCGCAAACTATTACAACCCCAAGTGGAAAAGAAATTGCATTTGAAATTGATGCTGCTAGAAAATATCGCCTGTTTAATGGGTTGGATGATATTGCTTTATCTCTGCTACAGGCCGATAAAATAAAAGAATATGAAGCTGAGCGTGCTAAACGTGCCCCTTGGTTGTTTGTTGAGTCGCATTAAAGTTTTAAAATATAAGAATTAATTGAGAGAAAGGTTTACAGGTAAATGACACAGAAAATTGCAGTATTACCAGGTGATGGTATCGGCCCTGAAATTATAGCGGAAGCTATTAAAGTACTGGATTATTTAAATACCGATATGGATTTGGGGTTAGAGTTTGAGCAAGGACTGCTTGGTGGTGCAGCTTATGCTGAGACTGGAGCGCCATTTCC
>CAZXJK010000241.1:0-4747 GCA_964640895.1 uncultured Methylomonas sp. | reverse complement strand
AAACATCACTACTTGATCATATCGATCAAATAACGCCCCAATATTTGCACTTAACTTACCGGGTAATACGTCCAGTTGATTACTGATAGCAGGAATTTTATCCGCAAATTTTTCTGTTATTGCTAATGTTGCCTCAGGTAATTGCTTGGCAACACTCACTGCTTTAGCTACGCCATGCTTAGTAATCGCAATAAGTACGATACGAGGTTCTTCTTTAATATTCATAATTTACTTTATCTTACGACAGCCACGGATGATTTCCCCGCGCTGACGTTGTGGGTTGCGTACTAGCAATAATGAAAGGTAATTAACCTTAGTCTCCTTTAAGCTAAGTACATCTTTAATAATTCGTTCTTCAGGTGCTCCTATTTTTTCAACAAAAGCAGCATGTTCAATTAAGCCGCGACGTTCCAATAAATCAAGAATGTCATCCATCAAAGGTTTTACTTTTAATAGCACGAGCGTATCAAAGTCTTCAAGCATGCGTTCTATCATGCTAATTCCGTAGCCAGCAGGCACAATGGCGACTGTTTCATCTGTATCTGCCAACGGCATGGATACTTTCGCTGCTGCGGCATTGTATGAAGGTACGCCAGGAATCGTCTCTATTGCAATAGATTCATCCAATCCTTGTACAGCTCGTGCTAAGTGATTAAAAGTTGAGTAGGTTGAAGCATCCCCTTCAACTAGAAAAATCACATCCTGCCCTGTCTGTAGTTTTGCTAGCACTGTTTCTGCTGCACGTAGCCAATAACTCGCCAAAATTTTCACATCATGTGTCATGGGAAAAACGAGTGCTGTTTGCTCTACTGGTAAATCAAGACCTGCTCTTAATACAATATCTAAGGCATGACTTTTTGCCCCTTTCCGTCGTATCGGATACGTCCAGTGAATAGCCTTATTTTGTAATAGCGCCCATACATGCCGCGTGATTAGACCAGGATCACCAGGGCCAAGCGAGGCTCCAAATAATTGTCCAGTTTTGGTTTTATTCATCGGCTTCCTCAATAGAGCTTGCATTCGCTGTTGCACAGACGATCCAAACTGGATTCTCGGCTTGCAACCGTTGCATAGATAAAATCGGTTTACTACGAGATGCTTGCAGCTGTACAACATCCCATTGAACAGAAGCTTCTTTTAAAGTTGTCATCGCGGTGTTTAGGTTTTCTAGGGTGACAAAATTCATCACCAGCTGTCCATTACTTTTAAGCCTTTTTAAACACAATAAAATTAACGCCTGTAATTCACCACCAGAACCGCCTATAAAGACGGCATCTGGATCCATCCATGATTCCATTCCGGCTGGAGCACGGCTCTGTAATAGACTGTAATTACTTATCTGTAAACTCGCCTTATTCTCAAGTGAAATTAAGGCATCATCAGTATTCTTTTCAATCGCATAAACATGTCCTAATGGGCACATTCGTGCGGCTTCCAGACCGACTGAGCCAGAACCAGCACCTATATCCCATGCAATACTGTCTGGCTGCAAAGCAAGTCGTGCCAAAGAAACGGCACGAACTTCTCGTTTGGTAATAAGGCCTTTATCCGGTTTGCGTTGTTTGAATCGTTCATCTGGCAAGCCAAAGACAGCGTCTACATGAGTCGTTACTTTATTCCTAATTAATACAATATTCAGGTTTTCAAATTGATGTGTGGCAACCTCATCTACCGTCACCCAGTCAGAAACTTGTTCATTTTCTTGGCGCAAACAAGCGGCAATGGCAAGTTCATATTGCTCAGCCAATCCCTCTAATTGCAACATGCGAGCAATACGATTTGGGCAATTTTCAGGACTGGTATAGACGGCTGTTAATTCTGATTGTCTGATGAGTTGTAGCGTTTTATACAAGGAGTGGTGTGGGTCTGCTCCTACCCTCCACTCACCTGTGTCTTGCGTATGTACCGAAGCAATTCGACATGTTTGCCAAGCCAATCCTAGTTTTGCACAGGCAAGTTGATGAGCGGATAGATTGGGTAAAACCTCTATCTTTTCTCTACCGAGTTGTTTAATTAGGTAGCTTGCAATACCATGACACAAAGGATCACCTGTTGCTAAAACAACCACTTTTTTTGCATTAGAATGCGCATCAGTAATCCAATGTGGAACTTGCGATAGTTTGCCTGTTAAATCAAGACATTCTGCATTAGGATAAATATCACCCGTCATCACCTCCAACAGCCTTGTTCCTGCTATAACAACATCAGCACTACGAATATGCCCTAATGTACTGGGGCTTAAACTATTGTTGCCATCATCTAAAACGCCGATAATTCGGCATATTTCTGTCATTTCAAACCTCTCCGGCTACTTCAGCCAGTTTATTACCATCAAAATCACACATTAATACTCGCAAATGAAACTTATCTTTGTATCTTGTTCGTAAAGTGTCTATCACTCGCTGTCCTAGTGCCTGATAAAAAGGGTTAATTAGCCCTAGTTCTTCCATACGTTCGCTAGCATAACGAGCCATTCTAGCGCGCCATCTCGCAGTTCATGATAGATTTTGGGACTCCTGTCGCAAAAATCGATTCACTGCGAGGCGAATCAATAGGCTCCAGACGCCCTGCGTCCGTATCGACTACGCACAAAAGCCGCTCCGTCAATACTCCCACAAATGGCTCGACGGCTATTCGGGATAAAATTTTTGCTTCCCTCGCGTGCTATCGCACACTTCGGATTAGCAAATTTTCCTGCGCCTTCTGGAGACTATCAGCCCGTCCGGGGCTGACAGCGGTTGATTGTCGAATTTCTGCACATATTTCAGTTGAAACGCCAATATCTGCAGCAATATCTGCCAATAATCCCGTATTCACAGCATTTCGATTAGCATGAGTAATCGTTTCACCTTGTGCAATTTTGGTTAATTTTCCAACCATGCCACCAATCACAACCTGTGGAATTTCACATTTAACAACCGTATCCAATGCGTATTTTAGAAAGTCGCCCATTTGCACAAAACTTGCCTGATCTAATTGAGAAAGCTCCTTCATCGTAAATTTCTCAGTTCGTCCACCCGTCGTTAACACCACAATACGTTGCCCTTGATTAGCAGCCACTTCGATACCTTGGATAACACTTGCTCTAAATGCAGCAGTGGAATAAGGGTGAACAATACCCGTCGTACCGAGAATAGAAATCCCACCTATAATGCCTAGTCGATGGTTAAGCGTTTTCTTTGCCATTTGCTCACCATCAGGTACTGAAATAATCACTTCAATTCCCGCATTCGCCAGAATCTCACCAGCAACACTAAGTACATTGGCTTTTATATTACGCCCAGGCACCGGATTAATTGCTGGCCCACCAACGTCTAACCCTAATCCTTGCATTGTAATTATCCCCACACCCTTTCCGCCACATAATACAACTTCGCCCGGTTTTTCTGGCAATAACCGAACATGCGCTGTGAGTGCCGCTTTATCCGTCACATCTGGGTCATCTCCTGCATCTTTTATAACCACAGCATAGGCAGTAACACCGTCAAAACCTGAGTCAGCCATCGCAAAGGTTACTTTTTGACCATTCGGTAAATCACATTCAACTGAATCAGGTACGGAACCATTCATTAAACCCAACACAGCCGCTCGCGTAGCGGCTGCAGAACAAGCGCCGGTGGTGTAGCCTTTGCGAGTGCCTTTAGGTTTTTTTTTCACTATTTCATATTATTGTGCTTGCTCTGCCACAGCTAACAAGGCATGTATTGCAGCCACAACAAGGGTTGACCCTCCCTTACGCCCATCAATTACAATCCAGGGGATGTCTGTTATTTCACTCAGTATCTCTTTGGATTCAGCAGCCGAAACAAAACCAACGGGCATACCCACAACCAGAGATGGCTTTAGCCCTTCCTCTTTTATCATTCGCACCACTTCAAGCAGTGCAGTTGGCGCATTACCTACAGCAATAATGGCTCCATTTAGTAAAGACAGTGCCTGAGCTTTTCGCATGGCTTGTACTGCTCGGGTCGTATTTTCTTTTTTAGCTTGAGCAATCACATCGTCATCAGCTATAAAGTGATGGGTGTGTACACCAAAATGGTTTAATCTAGGTTTTGATAGACCGACACAAATCATTTCTACATCAGCAACTAGTGGCGCTCCACTTAATATTGCCTGTATACCCTCATTTACTGCGTTAGGGTGAAACTGTGTTAATCCATTAAATTCAAAATCAGCAGTCGCATGAATCATTCGCCTGACAACTTGCCACTCCGCATCTCCATAATCATGAGCACCTATTTCATTATCAACAATAGCGAAAGAATCGTGTTCGATACGACGACCCGCTTCTGTTAATTGTTCTGTAACGGTATTCTGTTTCATACGCATTTTGCCTCTGAATGAGAGTGATTATGCTCATGATCGTGGCTATGCCCATGGCCATGCTCAGCAGCAATTTCACGATATTTACAGCCATCACACTCCATCATTTGTGTCTCAGGTGTATGAGTCGCTTCGTTAATTCGTTTTTCTAGTAAACCAGAGTTCTCATCCTCAAACCCCATATAATCACCTTGTGCAAAATGGGTCTGTGGGTATTGAGTTTGAAGGCGATCTACCTGCCGATAAATTCTTTCAATTAATGTCCCTGTAAATAAATAGTACGGTAGTATGATAATTTGTTTCATCCCAAGTTTAACCTGCCTCTGTACTGCAGATTCCAAACGCGGATGAGTGATGCCTGTAAAAGCAATATCGACCAAATCATGATCGTCTTCCTCAAATAACCAACGCGCCATTTTTG
>CAZXJK010000240.1:0-4768 GCA_964640895.1 uncultured Methylomonas sp. | reverse complement strand
GTGGAAAACTGAGCGTGACTAAAGGTAAAAAATGCAAAATACGCTGAATCGCTGTTATTTGTCAGTTAGTTTGACAAAAATGTCAGTTATCCTGACATGTTTTGTCATAAGCATGGAGTAAATAAGTTGTGCCTAAGATGCAGATGTTTTTTCTACGCAGATTTTTACTTATCTTGCTTTGCCAGCACTTCCTTTAAAAAGGGCACTGTTAATTTTCGCTTAGCAATTAAGGTCGCTTGTTCTAATTTAGGTAATAAATCCCACAAAGTAGCTAAGTCACGCGCATAGTGCTTGCTGAGAAATTTACCGACTTGTGGTGATATTGCGAGACCCAAGTACTTAGCTTTACAAGTGAAAGCGGCAATACAATCAGTGTCGGTCAGTTCTTGCAGTTTCAAAGTTAATCCCCAGCTCATCCGAGTTTTTAAATCAGGTAGGTTAATGGGCAATAAATTAGGCGGACAGTCTGCTGATAGTATTAGACGGCAATCATTATCTCTATGTCGATTATAGAAATTAAATAAAGCCAATTCCCATTCTGCATTACCTGCACAAGCAGTCATATTATCAATACAAACTAGGTCAAATGTATCTATACCTTCAAGTATTTCAGGCTTAGGTAACTGCGCAACAGGTAAGGGTAAATAAAATGCACTCAGTTTCTGTTGATGGGCTAATTGGCAGCAAGCTTGTAATAAATGAGTCTTGCCCGTGCCTGTCGGCCCCCAGATAAAGAGTTGTTGCTCACCAGTACCGTTTACAGTCTCTGTTAAGGCAGCAATGGCTTCTTGATTATTGGCCGTATAAAAACTGCTAAAAGATTGCTCGGCAGCAAGCTCAAATTGTAAAGGTAACTGTTGAGTCATTCTTGTTGTTCTCTACTGCTATGACGTACAAAAAGGCTGGCACCAAAAAATAGCATAAGGCTAAAGAGAACTTCTAAAGATGGTAATAAACGCTCTGTGCGCACATAGGCTTCTATACAGCCATGGATAAAATAAGGCATGCTGATATAAGCCATCCAAGAACAGCTTTTTGTGTTGCCATTGAGGAAACCCCGTAATACAAAGAGCAATGGACTCACAATGACGATAAGAGCTAATGCAACAGGGAGTTGTTCTGGTGGTAATAATACTGTATTCCACAGCATAAGGAGTATAAATAGGCCGAAATAGCCAGTTAAGGCGATTGCATAATAATGGCGTGCTTTCATGAGTCTTTTAGTTTAAGTGCGGTTTTGGCCAAACGAGCGCCTAGTGCAAAGCATAAGGTTTTTTCATCCTTACTTAATGCCTGCTGATTGTGGGATACATGACTGGCTCCGTAAGGTGTGCCGCCTGTTTGCGTTTCTCTTAAGGCATCTTCGCTGCTAGGAATACCTAAGAGCAACATGCCGTGGTGCAATAAGGGTAACATCATTGAGAGTAAGGTGCTTTCTTGGCCGCCGTGCATACTGCCAGTGGACGTAAAAACAACTGCTGGCTTATGACAGAGTGCGCCACTAAACCAAGCTTCACTGGTATTATCAATAAAGTATTTCAGCGGGGCAGCCATATTGCCAAAATGGGTTGGGCTACCTAAGGCTAAGCCATCACAGATTGTTAAATCATCTAGTGTGGCGTATAGCGAACCTGATTCTGGAATTTCAGTAGCAGTTTGTTCACAGACAGTAGAAATATTGGGTACTGTACGTAAAGTGGCATCACAGCCAGTCGATTCTATACCTCGGGCAATATGTTGTGCCATAGCCTTGGTTGCACCATCACGGCTGTAGTATAAAACCAGAATATTGCTCATGATAAAATAGCTAAAACACTTTCGGGTGGGCGACCTACTGCCGCTTTACCATTTGCCAATACGATTGGGCGTTCAATTAATTTTGGCGTAGCAACCATGCCTGCAATTAAAGCATTGCGATCTAGGTCAGTATTATCCATGCCTGTTTCTTTATATTCAGCTTCTCTAGTGCGCATTAATTCATGCGGCTGTAAATCTAGCAAGGTTAAAATATTATCTAATTCTGCGGCCGTTGGTGGGTTTTTTAGGTATTCAATGATTTCAGGTCGAATACCTTGCTCTTCAATTAGCTGTAAGGTTTGACGTGATTTGCTGCACCGTGGATTATGATAAATTTTTACGCTCATGAGGTTTTGGCTTGCTGTAAATTAAAAGCTTTATGATAGCATTTTTATGGTTTATTCGGCGGACTTTAAAGTATTCTGTAAGTTATGAAACTACTTGTTACAACAATATTGTTGACAACTAATTTGTTGTCAAATATTATGTTGTCAACAAGTATGATGACAGGAGAGTGGCATGACTGATAAATTAAAATCAACAGAGAGCAATACAGTCACAGGCGATGCGTTTTATAACCGTGAGATTGAACGGAGATTAATCCGTGAAAAGGTTGAAAGTGGAGAGCATCAATTGTTAACAGGTCAGCGTCGTATGGGAAAAAGTAGTATCGCTCGGGAGATAGGGCGAGCGTTGACAGAAGAAAAAGGAGTTGAATGGAATTATGTTTTTGTTGATATTCAGTACTGTGCTTCTGGTGCAGAATTTGTTGCTCGATTTGCTGAAGCTCTTTATAAACACCCTGATTTTAACAGTAAGTTAAAATCTTGGCTTGCTACAGGGTTAAAGTTAGCGGGTAAGATTGAAAAAATTTCTGCTATTGGTTTGTCTGTGACACTAAAAGACTATTTAAATGAAGGGAACTGGCAAGATAAAGGGAGTGAGTTATTTCAAACACTAGAATTATCAAATAAACGAACCTATCTGGTTTTTGATGAATTTCCAGATGTTGTTAATAAGGTTTATAAAAATAATGGAATTGAAGGTGTTGGGTCTTTATTGGATTGGTTACGCTCTGAAACTCAATCCACAGTGGTTAATCAAAAGATTAGTATTCTGCTTTCAGGAAGTATTGGTTTAGAGCCAATACTACGCCGCTTAAACCTAAGCAATAAAATTAACAATTTAGCTGTTTATCGACTTAAGCCGTGGAAGCGGGGTATTGCTAAAAGTTGTTTCCAAGCATTAGCAAATTATAGAAATATTCACGTTGATAATGATGCAATCGAGTACTTATTAGATGAGCTGGGTATTTATATTCCATTTCATATTCAACGATCTTGGGCAAAGTTATATGAATATTTACAAGAAGAAGAGAAAGAGAATGCTAACCAGGCAGACTTAGAGCATGTCTTTAAAAAAATTATTCTTAAATCGGAAAGTGATAGTTTGATTAGTCATTATGAGGAACGACTAGAAGAAACTTTAGGTGAAGAATATTACCTTATTGCTATTCAGTTACTCGACAAAATGTGTGCGGGAGCATTATTTGATGTACACGCTGTTAAAACGTTTAAACAAGATATAGCAAGCAATGTGGACGTTCACTATATCCTTAATGTATTAACCCATGATGGTTATTTAGATGAAGACGATGGCGGTTGGATGTTTAAGCAAAGTTTGTTGCGACAGTGGTGGCAGAAGCGTAAGAGTTTAAGGTAGTGAGCATGCAAAACTTACCCAGAAAATTTAACCCTGGCCTTAATCAAGACGATAAGCTTTTTATTGCACAATATGTAGTGCGCTTGCCTTTGTTAAATATATTATTAGAAACAATAGCAGACAATACTAGCAGTCCTATTTGTCAGCATCGTTTATATTATGGGCCAAGAGGGCGAGGTAAGACGATGTTAATGACGCGTGTTGCTGCAGAATTGCGAGTAAATTCTGAGTTCTCAGAAAGCTGGATACCTATTCGCTTATTAGAAGAAAGTTACTACGAAATTTCAAATATTGCTGAATTTTGGCTAGAGGTCATGTCAGAGCTAACTTTAAGTTTATCAGTAGAATATAAAGAAAGTGCGGAATTATCACTCAAACATTTAACTGAAAATTGGTCGCATCCTAACCTAGAGCAAATGGCACAAGCCGCAGTGCTGGAACAGTTGGATAAACTGGGTAAAAAAGCAGTTATCATGATTGAAAATTTGCATCAGCTAATAGATGAAACAGATGAAGATTTTGGCTGGGCAATTCGTAGAATTATGCAAAATGAACCCAAAATTATGTTTTTGGTCACTGCAACAACGCGCTTTGATAATCTGGATAATGCGAAAAAACCCTTCTTTGAAATCTTTGCTACTTCTGAATTAAAACGTTTAAAGCGCAGTGATGTTGCCGTCTTATGGAATACATTAACTAAAGGCACTAAAACTGAGTATGAAGTCGCACCATTAGATATTTTGACTGGGGGCAGTCCAAGGTTATTAAATATCGTGGCTCAATTTGCCAAGAACAGTAGTATTCGTGACTTAATGGAAAACCTTACGGGATTAGTTGATGAATATACCGAATATTTTAAAAGCCAGTTAGATGCATTGGCACCAAAAGAACGGCGTGTATTTTTAGCCTTAGCTGATTTATGGGCAGAAAGCACAGCCAAGGAAATTTCTGAACGCGCACGGATGGATATTCGTAGCACCTCTGCATTGCTGGGGAGGCTGGAGGATAAAGGGGCATTGAAAGTTAATGCTGAAAAGCCAAGAAAAAAACTTTACTCCATCGCAGAGCGCTTATTTTGCATTTATTATAAATTGCGTAGAGAACGTAGTCAGGATGCGGTAATAGAAGGCTTAGTGCAATTTATGGTGGATTTTTATACGCCTGAAGAAATTGATGGGATTAGAAAGTTTCACTTAAATAAAGGCGAGCTGGTAAAAGAAGAGAGATTATTTTTAGATAAGCTTGATTT
>CAZXJK010000239.1:0-4783 GCA_964640895.1 uncultured Methylomonas sp. | reverse complement strand
CTCAGCAAGCGCGGAGGGCGGGTTGCACCCTTTAAAAAATCATTTAATTTGTTTCTGAATGGCAGCACTAATTTCTTGACTTAACTTAGCCAATAATCGACTTTGTGCTGCTACATAGTCTTGATAATCTATGCCGTTGGTATTTTCATGTAATACCGACTTTCTAGCGATAACTTTTGTATTTTTGGATTGATTGGCAATAGTCCAATCAGCATTTAATGTGACGCTGCCACCCAGCATGCCATCAAACTGACGCACATTAATGGTGACTTGGTAATCAGATTCCAAGGGTGTTATATCTTGGCTAAGGGTGACATGGTCAGTGGCTAGTAAAATGGATAGGTTTTCGCCAACGATGCGTTGAAAATCTTCTTGAAAGTCGCCCCCCCAACGGTTAAATTCATTTAATAGCAACATGTTTGCATTGGAGCGCGTCACAATCTGAGGTCGCAACAAGGTCTCGGGAATGGTAACAGGCCCTAGCTTAATAGCGACTTGCTTGCTATTGGTATGACTGGATAGGTCACGCTCAAGAGTGCTCATTATATAAAACTTGGCTTTAGGTGAACTGCCGCAGCCAGCAATATTCAGTGTTATGACCATCAATAAACTGGTGCAAATGATTTTCTTATTCATCAATAGTTTCCTCTTTGCCATTGAGTAGTGATTCTGGGTGTCTTTCCAAGTAATCAGTTAAATGTTTAAATGATCGCGCTGCTCTATTCACTTCGCGTAAGGTTGAGTGCAGATCTTGTTGCAAAGGTGAATTACTTTGCAAAGTGGTTTCAATTGTTGCTAACGATTTATTTGCCTGTCGTAAGGTATTGGAAATTTCTGGCACCACAGTATGGTTGAGTTTATAGCTCAGTTCTTTGACTTCGGTCATCATGTCATCTATTTTGCGGATGATATTAGGGATGTCATGCTTAATGATACCTAAAGCACCAGGAACACTAGGGAACTCAGGGGTGTATGCATCCCAATCTATCTCATATGCTTTTTTATGTGGAAAAAAATCAAGTTCTATAAATAATTGACCCGTGATAAGATTACCAGTTTGCAAACGCGCTCTTAGGCCTTTTTTAACCAATAAGTTGGTACGCTCTCTATGCGCTACTGAATATTGCTCAAATTCGCTTGATATTAATTTATGCTCTAGTCGATCATAGTTTACTGTTATGGTAACAGGGACTATAAATTTTTTCTTGTCATCATCAAAGCGTAGTTGAATATCTGTTACTTCACCTAATTGGATACCACTAAATTCAATAGGTGCACCAATAGAAAGACCACGCACCGATTCAGAAAAATTAATAATATATTGAGGGCCTACTTTATAGTTGATGTTTAAAGTCGCTTCTTGGTTATCATATAACTTAAACTCAGTATTATTGGTTGCAGGGCTGGCATTTCTACTCGCCTCATTTGAGTGGAAGGCTACGCCCCCCATTAAGATCGAAACCAGTGATTCGGTATTCATGCTAATACCTTGTGCACTCATCTCAAAGTCTATGCCACTAACATTCCAAAACTTGGAGTTAGCATAAACCCACTTATCAAATGGTTCGCGTACAAAAATTTGGATAGCAACCGATTTGCCGTCTTTATTAAGTTGCACATTTTCAACTTGGCCCACATTAAATTTACGATAATAAATAGGGGCATCTCTGGTAATGGAGCCTAAATCCTTAGTCTGTAAAATAAAATGTTTACCTGGGGTGCTACGTGTCACTACGGGCGGAATGTTCAGTCCTGTAAATTGACGCATTTTTTCACCAGATGAGCTAGGGTCAACGCCGATATATGCACCTGATAATAATGTTTCCAATCCCGAAACACCACTGACATCAATGCGTGCATTGACCACCCAAAAACGGGTTTGATCGGTCAGGAAGGGTTTGAAGTCTTTGGACATCTCAGCTTTTACTTCCACATTTTTGGTAATATGGTTCAAGTGTATAGAACTTACGTGACCTATTTCAACATTCTTATATTTTATTTTGGTTTTACCAGCGTCCAAACCATCAGCCGTTTTGAAAGCAATCGTAATGGTCGGGCCCATTTTAGACCAAGCTTGATAAGCTATCCAAGCGCCTGTTAGCAGAGCAACTAAAGGAACTAACCAGATAATGGATAATTTTGACCTAGGTTGAATATCGCTTTCTGGCAAGCTGGCAAAATAATCATTCTGCTTGGGTTCACTCATTCATTTTCTCCATATTATCCCAGATTAAACGCGGATCAAATGCTTTGGCAGCCAGCATGGTTAACACTACTACCGTACCAAAGGCAACCGCTCCCACACCCACCTCAATGGTCATTAGGCCTTGGATTTGTATGAGTGCAGCCATTAAGGTTGCCACAAAAATATCCACCATCGACCAATGCCCAATTATTTCAGTAAGTCGGTATAGTCGGGTTCTTTCTTTCGGCCGCCACTGCGATTTGATTTGTACGGTAATTAATAACATTGATAAAATCAGCAATTTCAGCAAAGGTACACAGATACTGGCAATAAATAGAATTAATGCTAAAGGCCAATCTCCATACATTGCCAGATGAATAACGCCGCTCATAATAGTATCCCCTTCCGTTTTCCCCAAGCTGGTGATGACCATAACAGGCAGTATATTAGCAGGGACAAACATAATAATGGCAGCTAATAATAACGCAGTACTGCACGTTTGGCTTTGTGGTTTTCTTAAATGTAAGGTACTACTGCAACGCGGACATTGTGCGCTGTGCCGGGTTGGCAGGGTACATAATAAATTGCAATTATGACAATTGGTTAATATTTGCTTGTCATTAACTATGGATGACTTTGTACTTTGCGTTTTAGGGCTAATAAGTTGCCAAAGCATTTCAGTATCAAGGTCATTAAGAATAGCAGCAATAACAAAAATTAATAAGCCAAAAGCCCATAAAGCGATACCAGGAATAACGGTTGCCAAGGCAGATAATTTTACGATTGAAACCAGAATACCCAGCATTAAAACTTCCAACATGCTCCAGAAGCCCATGGCACGTACTATACGGTATGTTTGTGGTGCAAACCACGGAATACGGTTAAAGTTTAGTGGCAACAGAATATACAAAAGCCCGGTTAACTGTATAAGTGGAGCGCCTATGCAGGTTAAAAAAACTAAGCCAGCTAGCAATAACATGTCGTGCGCAAATAGATAATTAACACAGGCAATTAAGGTGGCCGCCAGTTCATGCCCTTCAGCACGTAACTGGATAATAGGGAATACGTTAGCCATTACAAAGAGGGCTAATGCGGTAATAACCAAAGCCAATGTATGTTCAATACTTTTAGTGGGCTGAATCCGTTGGCGCTTACGTAACACCGCAGCACAACGGTAACAGCGAACTGTGCCATCTTCAGGTAGGTGCTGAATTTTTTGTACTAAATCGCAATCATGGCAGGTCATGATCAAGTCTGTTGTTTGCATATGTTTACTCCCTAACGTTCACTTGAGAATGTTTTACAATCCCATGTCAAAGACTAACCTAATAGATAAATAAAGCACCACGACCATGGCGGCAATAAACAAGACTGTTTGCGCAGGGTTATGCCAAAAATTCTTAAAAAAGGTATTGGCTTCACCTGATTGTTTAAGGCGAGCATATTCCTCCTGCTGCACTAAACGTCGTTCTGCTTGATAGTCATTAATCAAAGCACGAGCTTGTTCTAGTTGTTGCTCGTCAGCAAGCCAAATGGCTGGCATCGAAATGCCCCAGTTGCCAGCATTGGTTTCATAAACTGAAATATTGTTTTCTTGCAAAAGGTCTCGGACATCATCCGCTTCATTATCAGGGACATGTCGTAAAGAAAAAAGTAATAAAGCCATTGCGAAATTGAGTGTCTATATGAATTGCCATTTAATCTAACATTATAAATGTACTTTCAAAATGATGTTATGTAAAAATGGGTGGTACAGGTTTATTAGACCATTACAGTCCTGTTCTACTTGACCATTACACGCTTTAAACGGTCAGCTGTATTTGCCTTGTTAGCTTTTTCATTTATACTATAGTCTGTGTAAAACAATGTGTAAAGAGAAGATTATGGCAACTAACTTAGCCCTAGACGATAACTTACTTAAGCTTGCATTAAAAGTAGGTGGTTTTAAAACTAAAAAAGATACTGTAAATGCTGCACTTAAAGAATTTGTAGAAAGGCATAAACAACATGAAATTATTGAATTATTTGGGAGCTTTCCTTCTGATAGTGATTATGATTATAAAGAAGGACGTAAATGAGTGCTGTCCTTGTAGATACGTGTATCTGGTCTTTGGCTTTACGTGGAAAAACTCCACGTGATATTTCAGTCTCTAACGAACTTGCAAAACTAATTTATGTTGAAAAAGTAAAAATTATTGGCCCTATTAGACAGGAGGTATTATCTGGTTACAGTGATATAAAGCAGTACAATAAACTCAAAAATAAATTAATGTACTTTCCAAATGAACCCATTATAAATGAAGACTATTTAGCAGCCGCTAGATTCTCTAACCTTTGTAGGAAGAAAGGCATCCAAGGCTCACATATTGATTTTCTTATTTGCGCTGTAGCTGACAGGTTAAAAATGAGTATTTATACATACGATAAAGATTTTGAATTTTATTCTCGACTAATTACAATAGCATTGTATTTGAAAAGCTAATGCCGAGTTGACTGTAATGGCTGATCAATAGGAGCCGTATGAATCGAGAGGTTCACGTACGGTTCCCCCCTATGTCAACATACCTGTCGCCTGTAAAATTTAATATTAGGAGACAG
>CAZXJK010000238.1:0-4793 GCA_964640895.1 uncultured Methylomonas sp. | reverse complement strand
AAAAAAACGTATAAAAAAGCGAAAACGGAAAAAACGTTAGCAAGGTATTATGTTGATGGCAGTAAATTACCCGAATTAAGAACACGACTAAGTCATATTGATGCCTACACAAACACCTTACAAAGCATCACTATTAAGCTTCATGCTGATAGCCCGATACTGATAAATGATCCGCACGTTGTTCAAGAGCAAGCCAACCAGCAGGCAAAGCATCCCCTTGATTTGATCCATAAAGTCGAAAACGGCGAAGCCATTATTCCAGGTTCCACGTTAAAAGGCTGGGCAAGAGCGCGTTGTCGGCGTATTTTACTCACCCTGCTCATGGCTGATACAGTAGATCCAGAACTAGCCAATGCTGAAAAAATAAGCGAAACATTATCAAATAAACTATTTGGTGAGACTGACAGGCAAGGTTGTTTGTATTTTGACGATGCCTTGGTAAACATAGACCAACAGCATGACCTGCATAAGCAAACCTTTAATGCCATTGATCGTTTCACAGGCGGCGTTAAAGCAGGCGCACTCTATAAAGTAGCCGCCATTTGGCCAGAAAATGCCTTTAGCACTCAAATACATTATCACACTCATAAGCTCCCTGACTGGGCAAAGCTATTATTACTCTATGTGCTCAAAGACAGTATGCAAGGTGACTTAGTATTAGGCTGGGGGAAAAGCAAGGGCTATGGCAGACTGCAATTAAGCTTAGCCGATTACCCTGATTGGAGTAGCCTGATACAAACAGTAGATACCGAAACATTAGAGCAATGGGATGCAGCACTTCAGCAAGCAATAATAAAATAAAGAGAGCAGTTATGACTCAATTTCACAGTCCATACCAATTTATTCCGGTAAAGCCCAGCACTGATACAACAGGCTATGCAAGCCAAGAACAGTTATCTGCTGAAACTAACACCACTGTACGACATGATTATTGGCATCAAGACAATATTTCAGGCAGGATAAAGCTTACTTTTTCTACCGTATCGCCTTTGGTGCTAGGAGCAGAGCAGAGTGACGCTACATTTGATAAGCCTGCGGAAGTGAGTCCTTATGTTCATAATGTTCATAAAAATACAAAGATAGCAATCCCAGCCAATAGTCTCAGAGGCATGATTGCTAGTATTGTCGAAACCTTGAGCCAGTCTAGTTTTAGAGTATTGGCTACTAAAGAAGAGTCTGCTTATACGGTACGTCAAGATGTAAAAACACCGCTTAAAATGATGGGGGTTCTTTATAAGGAACAGGATGAATTTTATCTGTACAAGCTTCCTACACCATTAAAAATTGAAGTTTACCAGCCTTCCTATGGCAAAGATAAGACAACGAAATTCTTAAACTCAGCCGATGCAAAGAAGGTTAAAACAGCAAGAACTTATCATCAAAAGCAAGGTGAAATTTTCTATGCCACACAAGATAAGCCTTATTCAGTTGTTGATCTATCGACAGAACCTGCTAATGATAAGCTTTCAGGCGTGCTATACATCCGAGGGAAACACTTTAAAACCACCATAAATGAAACCTTTATTCCATGGGATGGCACAATAGATAAAAACAAAGGGATTAATGTTACTCAACAAGTACAAGCACTCGAAAAAATACTACGCCTGTATCAAGCAAAAAAAAATCCTGAGAAGGCTCTGCCGCAAGGCTATCAGCGCAATTGGCAGGATCCTAATAGCCAACTGGTTATGGCTGGTGATTTGCTTTATTACAAAGAAACAGAAGAGCGTATAACAGAGCTAAGCTATAGTCAGATATGGCGTAAACCTGTTACGGGTAATTTGCATGATGCTCTGCAAAGTATTGCAGGTGAAAATATACTGCCTTGGCAGCAAAAAAGAGACCAACTTACCCCAGCAGAAGCAATGTTTGGTGTCGTTGAAGAGCAGCGTTCTGATGATAAGCCTGCTAGAAATCTAGCGGCACGTATTCAATTTACCGATGCGACTGCCGAGAATGTAACATTATTAGATGCCATGACTTTAAAAATTTTAGATTCGCCTAAACCCCCATCCCCCAGTATGTACTTTCATGGCGAAAAAAGCGGACAAGGCTATCATTTTATCAGTAAACAAAATCTGAATTTAGAACAGCATAAACCTAATGGACGCAAACATTATCTACCTCAGCCTAGTGCTAGCAAGAAACATTGGACAACAAATACTAACAGTCAGCCAGAAAATGGCTGGCAACAATACCTAAATTGCAAACCGATTGATATAGGTGTTGAATTCAACTTTAATATCCATTTTGAAAACCTCAGTAAAGATGAATTAGGGCTATTGTATCTAGCATTACAACCTGCTAAAAATGAAGAGACCTTTATACATAGATTAGGGCTGGGTAAGCCCCTAGGTTTGGGACAAATAGAGATTACCAGTGCAGAGCTAGAGCAAATTAACAGAGTAGAGCACTATACTGTAAAGGGATTAAAGCAAGCAAGGTATCAAAAAACAAACAAAATAGCCGAGCTAGCAACTTTAACTAACAACCCCTTGATTGACTCTGATACTTTGAAAATGCTGCAAACTTTATATCACCCTGCCAATATAAAGCATCCTGTTTGTTACCCTTTTTCTACAAAGGAAAGGCAACAAGCTTACAACGAAAAAGAAGGCTATCAATGGTTTAAACATAACAAAAACCAAATGCTAGGCCCCATGTCCACGGATGGAAAAATACCCACCCTAAAATCCTAATGCATACTTATTTAGCGTGTTTTGATATTAGTGACGACAAACAGCGGCGCGCTGTCAGTCGCCGTTTGGAGCACTTTGGCCTGCGTGTACAATACTCTGTGTTTGAAATCAGTGTAGAAACCCCTGAACAATTAAAAGACCTCAAAGCAGAGCTAAAAGAGAAAGTCGAAAACACTGACGATATTCGTTTTTATCACCTCTGTGCCGCCTGCCGCAAAAAATCCGCCGCCGTTGACGACCACCGTATCGCACAATACCCCGCCGCCATAGTCATCTAATCGTTCCCACGCTCCAGCGTGGGAATGCAGCCCGTGACGCTCCGCGTCACCCAACAAAACCAAAGCTCTCATGACCACCAGCCCAGCATTCGACCATCACCCTAATGACCTGCTATTAGACTACTATCACTGCACCTTATTCCTGCCACTACTCGGATTAACAGCAGAACACTTCACCGCCATGGAGAGCTTGCGCTTCAGCTATTCCCCCACCAGCAATCCACAACTGGACGCAGCAGAGGCACAAGCCTACCTCTATTTTTCACCCACCTTGCGCAATATCTTATTTGATCTGGATGAACCTAAAGCAACAAGGCAATTAACACCCATTAAAGAATGGCGTTTACCCGCAGCAGATAGACAGGGTTGGCAATTGCACTTGGGGCAAATAGCCAATCAAGACGATCCCGCTCTATATCAACGTAGCAATATCGTTTCAGTGCGTTTATTACAATACTTCAATGACATTTATCTATTGGCAGTACGTGTTGTTCCTGAAGCGTTAATACACTTGAATGGTGATGCACAACAGCAACCCATAGACTTCTTCAAAGATCATCGAGCTAATACGGTGAGTGAGAACAGTGCGCAAGATCCCGATAATGCTTGCTATTATCAGCAATTGGCCATGGAAAATTGGCTGCATTTTACTCGCAATATTCGATTGCTTTACCCCAGCTTTCCACAGCAAAATCAGGAAGGCAAAATTGACCTGATTCATCTAATTCGTCCTGGTATGGAAACGATCAGCATTTTTCAAGATAACGCAGCAATAAGCATTCCTAAAAAGCCGGGTGAACACTTCTCGCCCATTATGTCTGCCTTACTGCATGCGTTTGCCAATCAACCTTGTCAGCTGGATCACTTTATCGAAAATGACAGCAACTTATATGATGACCGCATGTTTGTCAGTGTCGCTTATGGAATTGCAGGGGATCAATTGCCCGCAACAAGCCTGCAACGTATTAATACGCTAGTCAGTCATATAGACCGGCAAGAAGCGGATGGTTGGTCAATATTGAATGGCTATGCCTACACGCCAGCAGTCATATTAGCCAAAACTGAGCAACATGCCTTTACCTTATGGCAAGGCTTAGGCGGTTATTACAGCTATACCGATTTTTCTAATAGCTACTTATATAATGGTTTTGCGTTTAGAGATCATATCGCTCCCGAACATATTCCGCATATTTATGACCGCATGCTGGTACAGGCTTTGTTTTATCAAGCCTCTTTACGGCATTATGATCAAAAAATATGTGCCGACACTAAAGCCTTGCTCGGCAATATTGATTATGCGCACATGCGTAATCAGCGCAAAGATTTTATCGAATTCACCAACCAATATTGGTTTCATCAGTTAACCATGCAAATGCAAGGTCGCGATATTTTTAGCCTGCAACAACAAGCATTAGGATTGCAGCAGCACTACGATATTATCAAAGATGAACTAGAGCGTACCGATGAATATTTACAGACTGAACATGAGATAAAATTCAATAAAGCCACCGATAATGTTACGCGTTATGGTTTGGCATTCGCCATGATTGCCATTTACTATGCGATATTACCAATTCTTGATAAGGCGTTGGATAAAGACCACTTGTGGCAGTGGGTAGGTGCATGGCTGCTGCCATATTGTTCAGTGTCGGTAGCCGCTAGCAAGCAAGTAGGTTTAACAGTATTAATCGCTATACTGCCTTTGTTAATGCTGTTAATTATTCTTGGCATAACCCGCCGAAAAAAAGATAAAGGTAAGATCTAAGGAACTTACAAGCAATGAATATACCCACCTTGCTTGTCTTTTTGCTCCTGC
>CAZXJK010000237.1:0-4795 GCA_964640895.1 uncultured Methylomonas sp. | reverse complement strand
GACAAAAAGACCAACAAGATTGGATGATTATTTTTTTCCATCTCCCTAAGTACTCTGGCATCTTTAGTTAGGGGGACTCCCCCCTCTGTTTTTAGTAAACACACCATAGTTTAGCCCCTTATATTGAAAGGCTCTTTCTGTGACTGACTAAAATAAACAGAATATATAAACATGTCTAAGTTTATTGTCAACATGACATTTTTGTCATGTCAGACTGACAAAAATGTCATGCAATAAATAATAAATATAATTAAGTATGTAGGGTATAAGCAAGTAAGCATATTGTGGCATATATATTGCTGTAATTAACTTGTCATATTTAATTTTTCAAACCAGCAGGATGGGTTAAAGTCATGAAAAAAATAATTTCTTCGATAATAGGTTTGAGTAGCATCGCTTTTATCAACAACGTACAAGCTAAAGGATTTTCTTCAACAAACCCTATGCCTAATAGTAACGACTTAGCAGAATCAGGCTCCGTACTTGAAGGCCTAGTTAACGCGCCAATGCACAGCACTGCCATATTAGTGATAGCAGGCTTGATAGGCATTTACTTTGCTATAAAACATCATGAGTTCGCAAAAAAACATCAAGAGTTGCATAACAAGCGCCTAGGTTAATTTAAAATGTTTTGTGCCATTTCTGCCTTAGGGAGCTGGAAATAAATAATCGTCCGATATTGGGTAGGATTTTTGTTTGTCTTTGGTGGTGTCGTAACGGGCGCGTAGCAAGCTACGTAACTGTTACGACACCGCCAAAGACGGACAAAAAGACCAACAAGATTGGATGATTATTTTTTTCCATCTCCCTTAGCTCTATTGTAAACCGTCAATTAAAGTAGAGGAGGAAATGGCATGAAAATATGGATAGATGCGGATGCATGTCCTGTGGTCAATAAAGAGATACTGTGTCGAGCTGCCGAACGCACACAAATATTAACTACCTTTGTGGCGAACCAGTTTATACGCTTGCCACCTTCGCGTTACCTTAAGTTTATCCAAGTAGCTCGTGGCTTTGATGTTGCTGATAATGAAAAGTACTCAGAGTCAAAGCCAATGACTTGGTTATTACAGGTGATATCCCACTAGCAGCAGAAGTCATTGAAAAAGGGGCGCAAGCTCTAAATCACCGAGGTGAACTGTATACCGCCAACAATATTAGAGAATGTCTAAATATGCGTGATTTTATGGACACTCTACGCTCCAGTGGCATTGAAACAGGCGGACATTCCGCTTTAAGTCAAAGTGATCGCCAAGCTTTCGCCAACCAATTAGATAAAATATTAGCAAAAATGTAGCAAGTGCCTATCGCTGCAACCTATTTAAAATCGCAGTCATAAGTACAGGTAAATTGCACACTCTACCCTTCAAACAAAGCATTAATAGCATGCAATTTTTCAATTAGTTGCGTGTATGCTAGCTCAATTTTATCTAACATTTGCATCAAGAATACAGTTAACTCATTCTCGGTCATATTTTCTAATACACCAAAAAATTGCACTTCTAGCTCACTAATTGGATCTAAATCAACCACTTCATCTAGGTATGCCAACGCATCCGACTCTTGTATATAATCAACTAAGGCACTATCTTGATACTCGGTAACAGCTGTTAATAATTTATCTACAGCAACATTGATAGCCACCAACATGTCTTGTAGCGGCTGCAACATAGTCACCTCAGTCACCAAGGCATTTAAAGTATTTATCAAGTTTTTGGCAGCGTCTATTTCAAGCTGCACCTGTTGCTTATCCATACTTCCCCCCAGTGTTTGTTTTAATTATCACATAATATAGAGCATCAATGCTAAAATCATGTGTCCTGCCTTACTGTACGCATAAATTGGATATGACTGATCAGCTAAAATTACCGACTAGCGCTTTAAAACTACAAATATCTCCATTAGACTACACTAATATAACTAATAACCAAGATACTAAAATCGCTAATATTCTTGGTCAAGAAAGAGCGCAATCGGCACTAGGTTTTGGCGTTGCCATGCAAAATCCTGGTTACAATATTTATGTCATGGGTGAGCCTGGTACGGGGCGTTTATCCATGGTTACCAATCACCTTACCCCTATTTCTCAAAGCCAAGAAACACCACCCGCTTATGCCTACGTAGAAAACTTTGAGAACAATCGTGAGCCAGTCGCGATAGAACTACCAGCGGGTCAAGCGCAGTCCTTTTGCAAAGACATTAACACTCTGATCGACAACCTGATCGCAACCTTTCCGGCCGCCTTTGAAAGCCCCAGTTATCAGCAAAAAAAGACCGCTATCGAACGTTCATTTACTCAATGCTACAACAGCACTATTGATCTAGTAGAAAAAGCAGCAAAAGAAAAAAATATTGCTTTATTTCGTGATACCGATGCGATTACTTTCGCACCGATACGCGAACAAAAGGTATTAGATGAGGAGCAGTTTAACCAGTTACCTCAAGATGACCGTGATACTTTCCATAAAGACACTGAAGTACTAGAAGATTATTTAGGTGATGTGCTGATTGAGTTGCCACAGTGGCGACGTACGCTGGTAGATAAAAATCGCCAATTAGATAATGCCACGATTCGCTTAGCAATCTCGCCATTATTTAAAGAATTGAAAGAGCGATACCAGAATATTGATAGCGTCATAACCTATCTGAGTGAAATAAAAAAAGATATTAGTGAGACCATTAAAGACCTGTTTGTACAAAATCAGGCAATAGAAAACTTGAGTGACGGCATTAAAAAACAATTATTAAAAGACCAGTACCACCCCAATATTCTGGTTGATTATAAAGAGGCAATTGGCGCGCCCGTTATTTACGAACCTAACCCGACCTATCAAAATTTATTTGGTCGTATTGAGTATAGCAGTGACCAAGGCGCACTCACCACCAATTACCAGCTTATCCGTGCGGGCTCATTACATAAAGCCAATGGTGGTTATTTAATATTAGATGCGGACAAACTACTAGAATTCCCTTTTGTTTGGGAAGGCCTGAAACGCGCGTTAAAAGCAGGGCGTATTGAGATTGAATCTCCCTATTCTGAGCTTGGCATTAATACCGTTACCTTAAAGCCTGAAGTAATTCCACTCAATATAAAAATTATTCTGGTGGGTTCCCGGGAAATTTATTATCTATTGCAAGATTATGATAGTGAATTTAATGAAATGTTCCGTATCTTAGCTGATTTTGATTACGATATTCCGCGAACGACACCTAATATGCAAAGCTTTGCGCTGCTGATGAAGCAGCAGGCGCGCGACTCAGGAGCAAAACCACTAACCGAAGCCGCTATCATTAGCTTATTGGAGCATAACTGTCGCCTAGCCGAACACCAACAACGCATTTCAGCACATATCAATGATGCTTTGGAAATTATTGGTGAAGCTAATTTCCTCTGCTCTGCGACAAGCATTGACCAAGAGCATATCGAACAAGCTCTTAACGCGCGCGAATACCGTAACGGCAGGATTGCCCAAAGTATTTTGGAAGATATGCTAAGCAATACCATCCTGATTGACACCTCAGGCAGTACTGTCGGAAAAATTAATGGCCTCACAGTATTGGAAGTTGGCGGCAGTAGTTTTGGTGCGCCCTCACGTATTACTGTCACTGTTTACCCAGGCTCACGCGGTATTGTTGATATTGAACGTGAAGCTGAATTAGGGCTTTCCATCCACTCCAAAGGGGTGATGATTTTAACGGGTTACTTGGGAAGTTGTTATGCACAAGAATTTCCACTCGCTATTTCTGCCAGCATTGCCCTAGAACAATCTTATGGTCATATTGATGGTGACAGCGCCTCATTAGCTGAACTGTGTTGCCTTATTTCTGCCTTAACTTCAACGCCTATCAAGCAAAATTTTGCGGTGACTGGCTCCCTAAATCAATATGGTGAAGTGCAAGCTATTGGTGGTGTGAATGAAAAAATTGAAGGTTTTTTCAAACTGTGTAAAGGTCGTGGTTTAACAGGCGAGCAAGGTTGTATTATACCTAAAGCCAACATATGTAATTTAATGCTCAAGCAAGAAATTATTGATGCCGTGGCCGCAAATAAATTTGCTATCTATGCGGTAGCCACCGTTAATGAAGCATTAGGTATTCTTACTGGCGTAGAAGTTGGCAATAAAGACAGTCAAGGCGAATACCCTGAAGATAGCTTAAACTTTAACGTCATTTCCCGACTCAAAGAAATTTCTGATTTAGGGCATGGTAAGGAAGATGAAGAGCATGAAGAAGAGACCGAATCATAACGACGGTAGCATTGTAGCTTGGGGTGAAACACTCACTCCAAGCTACAGGCAATATGCTTTGTTTGAATGCATTAGCTTAATAACAGTGGCTCAATTTAATATTGGCAAATTACCATGCACGCCTATTCACAGCTAAAGAGTCTATTCACATGCGCCCTGCTGGCACTACCCTGCGAAATTAATGCGCAGGATTTGCAACTACCCGCAGGCAATATAACGATTACCCAAATTCTCAATGCACCTGCCCACCCTTACTATAATACCGCTCTTACTCAGTATGAACGCCACTCACTGCAAAGCCTATACCAACTCAACCTAAACCAGCTACTGTGGTTTAATACTGAACACCCTGTCGATAGTATTAATCAATTATTAGCACTCTTTGCCCAAGCGCCTATACACGGCCTTAATAGTAGCGACTATGCCACCGAACTACTCACTGAGCATTGGCAAAGGCTGCAACAGAGCACGCCCAGCTTTTATGAATTTGCAGTATTTGATAATGCATTAAGTTTAAGCTTAGGCACTTGGAAATAAATAAGCATCCA
>CAZXJK010000236.1:0-4809 GCA_964640895.1 uncultured Methylomonas sp. | reverse complement strand
ATTGTTTTATATTATTTTTATTGACCACGCCAAAGGGAAAAGAGCCATAATTTTTTAGTGGCAGCTAAGCGCTTAATATTATTCATTGCCAATTGCCTATTAACAAAAAACCAGCCCAATGGAAAGGGTGCTGATAAGAGCCTGATTTCAGCATTGATTTTTGCGCGCGTTGCAAGGCCTGCGCTTTATTAATTTGCGCATCCTTTAAATGCTGAAAAAAACTGGGAATCAGTGTTGCTGTCGATGCATCATTTGCTAACCATAAACTCGCCACCACACTACTCGCGCCAGCTTTTACGGCTGCACCCGCCATACCTAAGGCTGCACGCTCATCGCCCACCGCTGTGGAGCAAGCACTCAACACTAATAGATCAATAGAGGGTTGATTAAACTGATTGAGCCGAATCAGCGTTTCCAGTTCATTGAGATTAATCTTGCCATCATAACTGAGTAAATAACTTTGATTAACATCACGGTTAAACTGACTATGCGTGGCAAAGACGATGGCCGAATAGGTATTTTTGAGTAATAGTTTTTGTATGTCCTGATAGCGAAAATCCTTATTCAATAACAATGTGCTCTTGTATATCGGTTCGATCCTGCTCATTTCCTCTTCAACAAAAGGTAAAGGAGAGAACCCTTCCACAGATTCCGACAGACCATTCAGCAATAGTTTTTTTTCCATTGTTGATGTCAAAGAACCTCTACTGGTTAATTTAAGTCCTGGCGTGACAGACAGTGCAAAATTATCAATCAGAAATTGCTGGCCATCGTGCAGTGCTGCAAACGGGATGGTTCTTAATATTCCGGCGGGAATAATGACCAGTGTTTCAATGGCATTGTTGTCCAGGATTTTTCGAATTGGCTGTATTAACCAGTGGTAAATCGCTATTCCCTGCTGACGAATTTTTCTGGGGTTGCCATACTGGCTTATTTCGCGACGAAATGAAGTGGCAATTGTTGTTAACTCTGCCTTACTTAGCGGAATTGAAAATTGCCTAATGTCACCGTTTGCCAAGTTCAATAAAAGCGTCAGATGATCTGGAAAAATCAGGGTATATAAAACAGCTGTGCCGGATTGTATACGATCATTCAGGGTTAATGTCGCATTTTTTTTACGTTGTGCGGCGACACATTCATCCTGAAAATAATTACTCAGTTCATAGGAATTGGCATTTTCAAGCAGATCTCTTACTTTGTATAACAATTGATGGCGTTGATTTTGATCACCCTGATCAGCCGCTTGCTGGAGTAAGAAGCGCATATAATCGCTATAAATTTTCTGTGCTACGTCACTATTGCTCCAGCCTCGACGGCCATATTGTAAGGATAACTGGATAGAGTCCAGGTCATTTAATGCCTGGGTATAAAAAATCTGGGCTTGCGCTATATTGCCTTGTTGCTGCCGTAAGCCTGCCATTTGCCATTGCCAGCGAGCACTCAGTTCCGGGCTTGCATTTTGTGCGGCAAAAAACAGTGCACGACTGAACAATGCTTCTGCTATTTTTATTTGTCCATTGCTGTTATAAAGTTCCGCCAGATGACCATTCGCATAAGATAGACCCGCACTAAAGTTTAACTTCTCGGAGATCGCCAAGGCTTCATTGAGTACAGTTAAGCTAATCTGATTTAAGCCAACTTGATCCTCAGTCTCTAAATTCAATAATTGCAAGTTAATATAAGCAAGCGTAATCAAATGATAAACTTTTTGTTTCGATACAGGCAGCCCGTGTACCAGAGGAACTGCCAATAGTACGGTGGTTTCGGCCTGTTGAGCCTGATCTGTGGTCAGATAGAGATAACTCAGATTAATCAGCAATGTTGTCTGCAACATGGCTAATGACTCATCAGTGACCAGACTGAGTGCTTGGTGATAAACCTTTTCCGCTTTGGCGTAGTTCTGCAACGCAACTAAACTATTGCCCAAATAATTCAAACTGTTTGCTATCTTTTCGATAGACCCTGTTTGCCTAGAGCTCGCGAGTGCTTTATCTGCATATTGTTGTGCAAGTTGTAGCTGTTTATGTAGCAGGTAGGCATCACTCAATTGCCCATAGATAACTGTTAGCTGTAATTCATCGGAGGCCTGCTCTGCTAATCCCCTGGCTTTTTTCAGCACTGTTTTTGCGCGCTTAACTTCGCCCGCGTTTAAGTAAACGTCTGCTTGTCGGGATAGTTGACTGATTAATTGGTAAGGTTTGACAGAAGAATCACTCGCGTTCTGGGTTGGCGTGACGGTACAGGCCGAAAGAATTTGTATTGCCAGCAGGAGGGGTAGAATAAACCTAAAAAACCGCATCAAATTAGCAAGCCTTATCAGCCAGTTGCGAGATATTATTTTGCGCTTCTAATCGCCTCCCTGCCGCATTAAAGGTACGCAAAGCATAGGGAGAATCCGGTAAAACATCATATTTTCGCATCACTAAAGAGCTAGTATTATTTGTCAAACGCTGTGCGCAAGGCGTAGAAATAATTGAGTTGACATCAAGAAAATCTGCTGCTAATAACTGGATACTGGAAATAATATCGGTAATGGGGGATTCAATCAGAATTTCACCATCAACACCCAGTTCAGAAGAGGCGCTGAGCACATTGTCAGGTGACTGGAAAAAAGCATCTGCAATAATTTTGATATTACCCCCATTTCCTCGCGCTGCATCAGCTATGACCTGGCTACTATTCATGATGATAAATTTTGATTCCATTTTAACATTCCCCCCTTCACCATTACCCACTGAGACCTGGGTAGTGATATTACTATCCGTAAGATAGATAGATTCACTTGCAAACAGCTTGATATTACCGCCATTTCGTTTAAAATCCTGAGTATTTACATTATTTTGTTGATCACCTGAATCTAGAACACTTCGATTTGCGGCAGAAATACTGCTATCGCTCAGTTCAATATTCAATGCTTGAATATTAATATTACCAATACCACTCATCCCTTTACTAACTACAGTAATTCTGGGACGCTGACTTGTATCATCTGCACGCATGATCAGCTGATCAGTTGATATAGAGATTTCACCTCCCAAGCCGTTTCCAGCACTACTGGCAGAGATTTCGCCACCTTCGATCAGTAGCTTAGGCGTGGTAATGCTTATTCTTCCTCCATTACCCGCTTTCTTGTTATCGCTATAAAATCCGCTGGCTGTTGTGCTACTGCTGCTGTTTTCAGAGGCACCTTGCAAGGTGATTGATTTTTCTGCTGTTATGTTAATATCACCGCCATTCCCTAAGCCTAAACTGGTGCTGTTGATATGTCCACCTGCGGATAAAATGATCTGTTCAGCCTGAATATTAATCTGACCGGCATCGCCAGTTGCTGCACCACGACTAAATGCACCTATAACACTCTGCCCATCAAGTAACAAGGTATCGACATCAAGTGAAATAGTGCCTGCATTGCCACTTCCTTTGGTTGTCACGGTAATTTGACTGGGATTTCCATCCACGTCTTCTCTGATATTCAAATAATCCGCATGTATGCTAATGACTCCTCCTTCACCTTTCCCAGAAACATTCACACTTGCACCAATTTTTCCACCTTGCATTAATAACTCGGGAGTAGAAATAAAAATATTTCCCCCATTACCCTCCCCTTTTCCTTCACTATCACTAAAAAACCCTGACCCTATAAAATCAGTGCCTTCACGGATATAATGGACACCTTGCAAGCTAATCCGCCTGCTTGCCGAGATGCTTAAGTTGCCCCCTTCGCCATTACTTTTACTATCCGCAATTAAGCGTCCACCCTGCGTTAAATAAATCTCATCAGCCTCAACCCTGATATTTCCTGCACTGCCTGTTGTCGTATTGAAACTTAATGAACCCACCAGGTTATTGTCAGAAATTGATAAAGTCCCTACCTTTAGGGTAATATTCCCAGCATTGCCACTGCCTGAAATAGCAATGGCAGAAATACGTGCGCCATTGTCTTCACTGTCCCGCACTAATGTGATTTTCTCTGCTTCGACATTGATATCACCGCCATGACCCTCGGAAAAAATAAATGCCCTCACTTGCCCACCTTGCAATAATAATTCAGATGCACGAATATTAATATTACCACTATGACCGCTGCCTCTGGTATTCGCGTTTATGGATGATTTCTTATTTACCTCAAGCTTGCCGGATAACGCAATATCAATACCGATGCCGTACTTTTCACCAAGAGTATCAGCAATCATGGAAGAGCCTTCCATAAGCAGATTTCCTCCTCGAATAACAATATGTCCTCCAGATTCACCACTGGTATTCAGGTGGGTATTATTGCTTAAAGAGATATTTCCCCCAAATATTTCCACTTGATTGACATCTGTTATTAATTGTAAATCCCCCGTTTTAACGATGCCAGTCAATGCTAATCTTCCTTCAGGCGCAAGAAGATTAGCGCCCTGAATAGTGATGTTTCCTGCTGATAAAGAAATAGTCTGCCCCTGCTTGACCTCAAGAGCACTTTCATTAACGGAAATTTGTGCTGGAGATTGTTGAAAGAAACCAAATGCAGAAGGAGCCGCAGAAGTTAGCAAGGCTGTTTGTCGGGCAGGATCAGCATAGAACCTTATCGCGTTTGTTGTATCGCCTAAACTGATGTAGTTGGCGGTACTCGTATGAAATGAGCCATTTATATTCAGTGTGGCATTGGCACCGAAAATGACACCAGCGGGATTAATAAAATAAAAGTTTGCGTTGGGAAAGGCTTGAGTATCAATGCGCCCATTGATTTCTGAAAGATTTCCACCGGTGACTCGGCTGAGAATATTGTTAACAGTACTGCTGCTATTATTGATAAATTGACCTGTA
>CAZXJK010000235.1:0-4830 GCA_964640895.1 uncultured Methylomonas sp. | reverse complement strand
TTACTTGTTTTTTTGCTATCTGCCTAACCATTAAAACTGGAACATCGAGTTATAGGAATAGTTGAGCATAAACGTGAGGATACTACACTCTTGATTCTGGCATAAATAACGCTGTGTACCCGCCGTATTTTTCCAGATTTGATTATTTTAGAGCTGTCGCAATAGGGACAGTGGATTTCTTGATAGCATGTCATAAATTACAATTATACAGGAAACTACAGGTTCGACCCATTACCGAATAAAGGAAGGCTCTGGAAACGTTGTATTGCCTAGATAATTCGGATATGACACCCCAGTTGCGATTTATCTGTGCTTCATAAGCCTGGGAAATGAAGGATGCCAAAAAATCCACCCAATATATCAGATGATTATTTATTTCCAGCTCCCTTATCTACAGAGAATAATATTATACATACTGCTCATTAATCCAATCTTGATATGAGCCATCAATCACTGCCTGCCACCAAGTATCATTGCCTAAATACCACTGCACTGTTTTAGCAATCCCTGTTTCAAATGACTCTCTAGGCACATAACCCAATTCATTATTGGTTTTAGTGGCATCAATAGCATAGCGCCGATCATGTCCAGGGCGGTCTTTGACATAAGTAATCAATGCTTCGGTATCTTGATTGATTGCCGCAAGTGCCTCAGGAAATTTTTTGGCCAATGTTTGATCAGCCACAAAAGCTTGCTCTAGCAAATGACAAACCTCTTTGACAATATTAATATTTGCCCATTCGTTATTGCCGCCAATATTATAAGTTTCACCCACCTGACCTTTATTTAATACTAAATCAATACCGTAGGCATGATCTTCCACATATAACCAGTCACGAATTTGCATACCATCACCATAAATAGGCAACGACTTATTATGTAGAATATTAATAATGACTAAAGGAATTAATTTTTCAGGAAAATGATAAGGCCCGTAATTATTAGAACAATTGCTCGTCGTGACAGCTAAACCATAGGTATGATGATAAGCTCTAACTAAATGATCTGAAGCCGCTTTACTAGCAGAGTAAGGCGAATTAGGTGCATAAGCAGTTGTTTCAGTAAAAGCAGGATCAGTTGCCGATAAAGTGCCATATACTTCATCGGTAGAAACATGATGAAAACGATGTGCTAAGGGCTGCTCCCCCTTATCCACCGGAATATCTATCCAGATTTTTTTGGCTGCTTTTAATAATGAATAAGTGCCTAAAATATTGGTTTCAATAAACTCATCAGGCCCTGTGATAGAACGATCAACATGTGATTCGGCAGCAAAATGCACTAACGTTGTGATGCTGTGTTTAACCAATAATGACTCTACTAACTCTTGGTCACAAATATTGCCTTGTACAAAAGTGTAATGAGAGTTTGTTTGTACTGTCACCAAATTTGCAAGATTACCTGCGTAAGTTAAGGCATCCAGTACTACGACCTTATCATTAGGGTAGTTTTCCAGCCAATAGTGGACAAAATTTGCACCGATAAAGCCTGCGCCACCTGTTACTAATAAAGTTTTCATTCGGGTAATATTTAATTATTTGTATCGTAGAAAGTATAAGTACCCAGACGTAATTGATTTAACTACAATACGCAGGTTTTTTTTCATATTCAAGGCGCATAAATAGGCGCATAGCTGGCTACGAAACTATTTATGCAACGCCGAAGATGAAAAAAAAGACCAGTAAAATGTTAAATAAATTATGCTTGGGTACTTAGCTTGCACCAAAGTGCCTTATGATGCCAGTAACTCATCCAACATTGCGGTTAATTGTACGCGCCAATGGATTTGAGGCAGGTCTGGTAATGCCTCTGCCAAACTCGTTTTATCCAAAACACTATAGTTTGGTCTTTTAGCAGGTGTTGGGTAGTCCTTAGTCATAATAGGTTTAATGGGGATTGCTTTTGCCAACATATGCTTTGCTAACGCAATTTCCTGAATGGCAACCGCAAAATCATACCAACTGGCAACACCCGCATCACTCCAATGATGAATACCCACAACCTTATTAACGACTGCCAACAAACAGACGCGTGCCAAGCCTTTTGCATAAGTAGGTGAACCAATTTGATCACTGATAATGCCCAATTCAGGTTTCTCAGCCATTAAACGCAACATGGTTTTCACGAAGTTATTACCATGACTGGAGTACACCCAAGAAGTTCGAATGATACAACTCTGCTCGGGAATGATTTGCCTAATTAATTGCTCACCTGCGGCTTTGCTTTCCCCATAAACACCTAAGGGTTCATATGGCTCATTAGGTAAATAGGGTGCACCTTTAGTGCCACCAAAAACAAAATCAGTGGAAATATGTACAAAATGTAACGATAATTGTGTACAGACTGTCGCCAAATTACCCACAGCCGTTGCATTAATCAAAAAGGCATTATCGCGTTCGGTTTCAGCCAAATCTACAGCGGTATAGGCAGAAGCATTAATAACCACATCCGCACCACTCGCTTGTAATTTAGACTTAATGGAATTTATATCCGTTATATCTATTTGCTCACGGCCAAAACAAATGATTTCAATATTTTCATTAGACAATCTGGCAAGCTCCCAAGCCAGCTGCCCACTTTGTCCTATCACTACAATTTTCATTGACTACCTACGTCTGATTGAGTTGCTACACTCCTTTTGTAGCAGCACGGGAAAATCATTCAAAATAAGGCGCTTGTGCAAACACAAGGCCTTGCTTATCCTTCTCTGCCAACAATGGCGATTGTTTATTAACTAAAGGCCAAGCTATATTTAAAGTCGGGTCATCCCATAATAAGGAAACCTCGTGTTCTGGTGCATAATAGTCAGTACATTTATATATAAATTCAGCTGATTCACTGAGAACGTAAAAACCATGTGCAAAGCCTTCAGGCACCCACATCTGCCGCTTATTTTCTGCCGATAAAATAACCCCCACATGCTGACCAAAAGTAGCTGATGATTGCCGCATATCAACAGCTACATCATACACTTCACCCGCTGTCACACGTACTAATTTACCCTGTGTTTTCTGCATCTGGTAATGTAGTCCACGTAGAATACCATGCGCTGATTTACTATGGTTATCCTGCACAAATACTTGCTGTGCACATTGCTCATTGAATACATCTTGACGAAATGTCTCCATAAAGAAGCCGCGCTCATCACCAAACACCTTAGGATCAAATATTTTTACATCAGGAATCGCGGTTTCTATATAACTCATGAAAGAATTTTCTCATCTAATAATTTTAATAAATACTCACCATAACCACTCTTGCGTAATGGCTCAGCTATCTCACGCAGTCGCTCACTGGTAATCCACTCATTTCTAAACGCTATTTCTTCAGGTGCATTAACTTTTAAACCTTGACGCTTATCAATGGTGGCAATAAACTGAGCTGCCGCCAATAAATCATCATGTGTCCCAGTATCCAACCAAGCAGTGCCACGCCCCATGACTTTAACCTTCAACTCACCCAACTCAAGATATTGAGTCATCACATCAGTAATTTCCAACTCACCCCGCTCTGATGGCTGTACTTTTTTAGCAAACTCAACAACTCGTTCATCAAAGAAATATAAGCCAGGTATGGCATAACTTGACTTTGGCTGACTCGGTTTTTCTTCTATTGAAGTAGCCAGCCAAGCATCATCAAACTCCACAACCCCGTATGCCTCTGGGTTGCTGACATGATAGCCAAAAACAGTTCCACCCAACTCCCTTGCATTGGCTTCTTTTAGGTTTTTAATCAAATTATGTCCATAGAACAAATTGTCACCCAATATTAATGCCGCACCGTCACCTGCCAGAAAGTCCTCCGCAATAATAAAAGCTTGAGCCAAACCATCAGGGCTGGGCTGCACTGCATAGGTTAAGCTAATACCAAAGTCACTACCATTACCCAACAATTCCTTAAATTGATGAATTTCTGTCGGGGTAGAAATAACTAAAATCTCTTGAATCCCTGCTTGCATAAGAGTTGCAAGTGGATAATAAACCATCGGTTTATCATAAACTGGCATTAATTGCTTACTCACTACCTTAGTCAAAGGGTATAGCCGCGTCCCCGTGCCACCTGCTAGAATAATTCCTTTACGCATTAAGTCCTCGTTTTATTTGTCATCATAAATAAATTTTATTGCACTTATTATAAGGGTATAGCCTTAATATTGCACGGTCAGCACTGCAGCTCCCACCCAAAATAACTAAAGTTACCTATATTTGTATTGCGCCAGTCAAACGGTTAAGATACAAACTGCTTAAATTCAGCGTTAAAAATCTGGGACACGAACTTATATTTCACGCGGCCAGATGCCTGATTTTATTTCATCCCCCTACCCTCCTTACTAGAAGAAAAAATGACAACATGAGCTTTTGGAAAACCAAAAAATTATCAGAAATGACTACCGTAGAATGGGAATCTTTATGTGATGGTTGTGCAAAATGCTGTCTAAATAAATTAGAAGATGAGGATAGTGGTGATATTTTTTTCACCAGCGTAGTTTGCGATTTAATCGACCTTGATACCTGCCAGTGTACGCAATATACAGAACGCACTCATTTAGTGCCTGAGTGCATCGACTTAAAACAGCATGATTTTGCAAAATATAATTGGTTACCTGCCACCTGCGCCTACCGATTACTCAGTGATGGTAAAGATTTACCTAACTGGCATCCATTAGTATCGGGAACTCAAGATAGCGTAAAGGATGCAGGCGTATCAATTAGCAGTTTTGCAATGAAAGAATCTCAGGTTAATGATTTAGAAGAGCATATCATTGAATGGTTAGAGTAAGGGAGATGGAAAAAAATAATCATCCAATCTTGTTGGTCTTTTTGTCCGTCT
>CAZXJK010000234.1:2618-4831 GCA_964640895.1 uncultured Methylomonas sp. | reverse complement strand
TAATATGTTATTTCTTGCGAGCTCTTGGTTACTGTTATTAAGTTAAGCGTTAGCTTGTCCCGTAGGCTGGGTTAGATTTTTTTTGCGAAGCAATAAAAACGTAACCCAGCAAAGTCTGATATATGTATAAATGCTGGGTTACGTTAGCTGCGCTTACTAATCTAACCCAGCCTACATGGTAAATGGTTCCTATATTACGGAATGTTAGAAAGCCTCATTCCTTAGGGCTTAAAGACTGCAAAATAAAGTTGACACTAAAGGCAATCAATAATAAAAAGATACCCAATGCCAAACCCAGTACAAAATTCCCTTTACTGGTTTCTAAGGCAATCGCGGTGGTCATGGTTCTAGTGACACCTTGAATATTACCCCCCAACATCATGGCTGCGCCTACTTCACCAATGGCACGCCCAAAGCCAGTAATGACCGCCGCTAATATCACATAGCGTAATTCATTTAATAGCGGCAGAATTAACTGTATTGGTGTTGCGCCTAAGGATCTTAACGTGGGGAGTAGCTGGTTATCAGCAGACTGCACTGCTACCACGCACATATTAATGATAATGGGTAATATTAAGCAGGCTTCTCCAATAATAACGGCTGTTTCAGTATAGAGCAGGCCAAAGTCACCAAAGAAACCGCGACGACTGAGCAAGCCATAGAATACCAGCCCAATCATGACGGTAGGCATTGCCATTAAGGTATTGAGCATTTGCAGAATAAGGCGTTTGCCAATAAAGTTGTAAATGGCAATATTGATACCAATGGGGATGGCAATAACTGCTGCACAACTGGTGGCGATTAAGGCTATTTTTAGAGATGTCCAAACGACTCGATAAACTTCAGGATCAAATTGCAGCAGTAACTGTACCGCTGCAATAAGGGCATTGCTAAAATAATCCACCTGCTTATTTTTCGGTTGTGCGTTGCCAGTGTCCTGATTTACCACCTGCTTTTTCTAATAAACACACGTTTTGAATGCACATGCCGCGATCAACCGCTTTGCACATATCATAAATAGTAAGCAAAGCAATTTGAGTGGCGGTTAGTGCTTCCATTTCCACGCCTGTTTGGCCATTGGTTTTGACGGTAGTGTGACAATGTATTCTGTTATTTTCCTGATCAGTTTCGAAATTAACCTCCACATGCGTGATAGGCAAAGGGTGGCATAAAGGGATCAGGTCAGCCGTTCTTTTGCTAGCCATAATGCCTGCTATGCGCGCAATGGCCAGCACATCGCCCTTTTTGTGGGTACCACTTTGGATAAGCTCCATAGTTTCCGCTTGCATTTCAATATAGCCAGTAGTGATGGCGGTACGTTGGGTGATGGCTTTACTGCCAACATCAACCATATGTGCTTCGCCTGATTGATTGAAATGTGTTAATTTAGTCATTATTAGGAATAGGGTTCAGTAAAGTATGAATATCTATCTATTATCTATTTTTTTTAGCAATGAGTGAATGCCTGTGGCGATAAAAGTACGTTATTTTGCAAGTTTAAAAGAGTTATTAGGGCGTGCTGAAGATTCTTTAACTTATCATCAAGACTTGGTAGTGGCCGAAGTATGGGAGCAGGCAGTACCAACGCAAAGGATGCCAGATAATACTTTAGCCGCTGTGAATATGGAATATGTTGATTTGCAGCATAAAGTGCAGGAGGGTGATGAAGTGGCTTTTTTTCCTCCAGTCACAGGTGGATGAGTGTGATTAAAATTGTTGATGCTGAATTTGAACCGTATGCAGAAGTGCTGGCGTATCAAAATGCACAAAGTATTTTAAATGGTAAATATGGGGCAACCAATATTTTTGTCGGCACTATGCGTGACTTTAATGAAGGAGATCACGTGAAAGGCATGACCTTGGAACATTATCCAGGGATGACTGAGAAACAGTTAGCTGAGGTAGTGGCTGAGGCTGAGCAACAATGGCCTTTATTAAATAGTTTGGTAATCCATCGTGTTGGTGCGGTTTACCCTGATGATGTCATCGTACTGGTCGCGGTTTGGTCAGTGCATCGGGGCGAAGCCTTTGATGCGTGTCGATTTATTATGGAGGCGCTTAAGTCGCGAGTGCCTTTTTGGAAAAAAGAAATTCTGGCAGGGGATGCTAGCAGGTGGGTAGCTAAAAATACCGATGGGTATTTGGGTTAACCTTATATGTAGGCTGCGGGTGAGGCACGAACCCCAACATAATATGTTGAGGCTCCTATTGCC
>CAZXJK010000234.1:0-2518 GCA_964640895.1 uncultured Methylomonas sp. | reverse complement strand
TCCTATTGCCCCCCGCAATCTACAGGATATTATTTGTTATAACGCGCAATACTCTCATTAATTTCTGCTTGCGCTTCTTCAATACCAAACCAACCTTCAACTTTTACCCATTTTCCTTTTTCCAAATCTTTGTAATGCTCAAAGAAATGTGACATTTTCGCTAATTCTGACTCAGGAATATCTAAGTAAGTTTCTACTTTATTGTAGTATTGGGTCAGTTTTTGTACCGGTACCGCTAGAATCTTAGCATCTTCGCCTGCTTCATCCGACATTTTCAAAACACCAATCGGACGACAACGGATCACACTGCCACCTAAAATAGGTGCAGGGGTAATGACCAATACATCAACCGGGTCACCATCATCAGATAAAGTTTGTGGAACATAACCGTAGTTAGCAGGATATTGCATAGCAGTCCCCATAAAACGGTCAACTGTTAATGCACCTGTATCTTTATCAACTTCGTATTTTACCGGGTCGGTGTAAGCGGGGATTTCAATAATAACATTGATATCGCTAGGCACATCTTTGCCTGGCGTGACGTTTTCGAATGACATATGGACTCTCTGGTTCGATTTAATTATTAACTAGGTAATTATACGCATTTTCTTTATACTTTCAGCATCTATGTTAGGAATCAATATTAATTAGTCTGTAGGAGGGGCTTTTAGCCGCGACAGGTGTTTTTTCCGGTCGCGGCTAAAAGCCCCTCCTACACATTAACATGCAATGCTTGGATTGAATTAGGGTGAAATGAGTGCGCGGAACATTACGTAAGATGACAACGGAATTACACGAGACGGTTAAATATCATTTGCCGCTAGGTGAGGAGTCAATAGACTTAAATCCTTATATTGGTAAATCCATTAAACTGAATTTTACGGGTAATATTACGTGTGTACATTGCCAACGTTCCATTAAAAAAAGTTTTAATCAAGGTTTTTGCTACCCTTGTTTTATCAGCTTGGCGCAATGCGATATGTGTATTATGAAGCCGGAAACCTGTCATTATGAAGCAGGTACTTGCCGTGAGCCTGAGTGGGGCGAGCAGTTTTGTTTTCAGCCGCATTATGTTTATTTGGCTAATTCATCAGGCGTGAAAGTAGGTATTACCCGGCATACGCAAATCCCGACACGCTGGATAGATCAAGGCGCTGTACAGGCTTTACCTATTTTAAAAGTAAAATCCCGGCTTATTTCTGGATTGGCTGAGGTTGCTATTGCAGAACATGTCAGCGATAAAACCAGTTGGCAGCGCATGTTAAAAAATCTGCAAGAGCCTGTCGATTTAGTGGCAAAACGCGATGAGTTATTAGCTTTATGTGCAGAGCCGTTAGCAGAAATAACCGCCAAATTTGGTGCAGATGCCATTGAGTATTTGCAGAGTGAATCGGTGATTGATATTCACTATCCAGTTGAACAATACCCCGCTAAAGTAAAATCCTTTAACTTTGATAAAGTGGCTGAAGTGACAGGGGTATTGCAAGGCATTAAAGGTCAGTATTTATTGTTGGATACTGGTGTGATTAATATCCGTAAATTTACGGGTTATGAAGTAGGTTTTGACGCGGTATGAGCCAAGTACGAGAGATAGCACAGCTAGGAGCAGAGGTTTTACGCTTAACAGCCGCTGAAGTAATGGATATTAATACGCCAACAATTCAAGCGCTACTCAGTGATATGTTGACTACTTTGGCTGATACGAATGGTGTCGGGATTGCAGCACCACAAATTGCAGAATCTTGGCGGGTGATGATTATAGCCTCCAGACCTTCACCGCGTTATCCGCATGCGCCTGAAATGGAGCCAACCGTTATGATTAATCCGCACTTTGAACCGATTGGTGCTATTAAAGAGTGTGACTGGGAAGGGTGTTTAAGCATTCCAGGGATCCGTGCGTTGGTACCAAGATATAAGGATATTACAATCAATTATCTGAATACAGCAGGGGAGCAAGTTAAACAAAATTTGACGGGCTTTGTTGCGCGGGTGTTTCAGCATGAATATGATCACTTAGATGGCTTTGTTTATTTGGATAGAGTGACGGATAACCGTGACATTATTGCGGAAACAGAATTTGCTAAATTAATGGCAAAATAATAATAGTACTTAAATAGATGGATAAATTTTTAGCCGCTGCGCTTGCAGAAGCCAAAAAAGGCATGGCAGCAGGTGGGATCCCAATTGGCTCAGTGCTGGTGATTGATGGTGAAATCGTTGGGCGCGGTCACAATCAGCGGGTACAAAAAGGGAGTACCCTATTACATGGGGAAATGGATTGTCTGGAAAACGCAGGCCGCTTGACTGCAGCTGACTATCAGCGCGCTACCTTGTACTCCACCTTGTCACCATGTGATAAGTACTCAGGCATAATTAATTTGACTAATTTTACGCAGGATTTTTTTTCATCTTCAAGGCGCATAGCTGGCTACGCAACTATTTATGCAACGCCGAAGATGAAAAACAAAGACAAGTAAAATGTTAAAGTAATTATGCTTGGGTACTTATGTGTAGTGGT
>CAZXJK010000233.1:0-4872 GCA_964640895.1 uncultured Methylomonas sp. | reverse complement strand
ACAAACAAAAATCCTACCCAATATCGGACGATTATTTATTTCCAGCTCCCTAACTGTTTTAGAATAAGAATGACAGACAGAATTTATCTAACCCCATTTTTTTAATAAATTTAGCTAGCTTTATATATAGCTTAAGCTAGACTTCAGTATATCTAGTCGGTGCAGAGAAAATAAATGAATGAAAGTTACCCATTAGTAATATGCGATGATGTAATTCAGGAATATCATACTAATGAGCCTGTTTTTTTAGTGCAAAATAGTCTGCAACTTCATTTTAATGATACGGGTGAAGAGGCCTTAAAGCTTTTGGTTTTTGCGATACGGAAAAAGCCTAAGGATTTAATGGCGCATATGCAACGTATTATGATTTGTTATGAGCATAAAGAAGAAGCGCAGTTATATGCTGCTGTCGCTGATTTTTTTGTGGTACTGAAAGGTGCGGGTTTAGCAATAAAACAGAGAATGCTGACAGGTGTTAGAAGTAAATTATCTGCTGATTCTCGACAGAGCTTGCTAGATGGAATCAATGATAATCGCTTAGTGGTTGGTAATACATATTGCGTATTAACTTCTGGAATTGTAAGCTACTCAGAAATGGTATTCACACCAGTAGAGAGCAAAGTTGATTTAGTACATGACCCTTTGCAAATTGCTCGAGACTATATTGAATATAGCCAACTGGAGCAGGCACAAAAAGTTTTGGAAGATGCTGTATTATCAAGCCCGCAACGAGTTGAAATACATAATGACTTGCTTGAATTATATCGTTTAACAAATAATAATGATGGATTTAATGAGGTATACACGGCTCTGTCTGATGTACATCACCCTATGAAAGCTCAATGGAATGATTTAAAGACTTATTTTGATAAAAAGAATGAAAAGTAAATCCAATAAATATTTGGCCGTTGCATTGCATGCAATGGATGGTCGTTCTCATAAAAAAATGATGATGTTTTTGCAGGTAACGTGCAAAGGTATTGCGCAAGTTGTTAGTGAGCAAGAAGCAGAAATAGATATTATTGATATTGATTTGATGGGGGCAAAATCTAGATTAGAGTATTGCTTGTCTCGTGACCCCTTAAGGCCAATTATTGTTTTATCATTACAGCCAGTAGATGTCGAAAATGTTATCTATATGCAGAAACCTGCAAAAGTAGAAAATATGATGACTGCTTTTAAGGAAGCGCGTCTTATGCTGGCTCAGCAGAAAAAGGCCGCTAAAATTAAAGGACATAATAATACTATTGTGTCGGCCATTAAAGCATTGGTACAAAAAAAACCAGAAGCAAGTGCTGTTGCAGTGAGCAAGCAGCCTATTGCAGCTGAGGCTACAAAATTGAATATTGTAGAGCCTGTACCTGCAACAAAGATTAATGTCGATCCAGCAAGTGTATTAAAAGTATCATTACTTGGTATGGACGAACAAACTCGTCAGACTTTAACAAGCCTTATGCAAAATGATTTGCAGGGGCTAGTACAGGCAGTTGTAGAACATAAAGCCGAGATAGATATTGTTGATGCCGACCAAATGGATGCCAAAGCGAGTTTAGATTCTTGTTTGGCGCGTAAGCCTATAAGACCTATTATCATTATTTCACAGGAACGGTTAAAGATTGAAGGCACTATCTATGTTAGTAGCCCTGTTAATGCTGGTGAAATGTTGGCAGCTTTTAAGCAAGCGTCACCTAAATTTGATAGTGCTAACCAAATTTTAAGTTCACTTGCTGTCGATAAGGAAACGTCTGAAGTCAAACGGCAAGCTTCTCCAAGAAACTCTGATTTTGTTTTCGGGTTAAACGGGTTAAATAAGGCTCTACCTAAAAAGTTGCTGACTGATAATGTTATACCTGAACAGGCTCCAAAAAAATCTCAAAATGTTGAAAAAGCACTGCGGGGATGGGTGGAGTCAAGTGTCGCTAAAAAACCCAAACCAAGTATCAAAAATGCTGTTCAGCACAAAAGAAAACCAGAACAAGTAAAAAAAACTATTGTGACAATGGCAGCAAAAAAGGATAAGCCATTATCTCAAGGTGCTAAGCAGCATAAAATAACTGCGTTAGCTGCCGAAACAAAAGTTTATGTTAAGTCAGAAGAACAAAAGAAAGTTGCTAAGCACCAAGCGGCGATGCAAATTAATGAGCAGAGCTTTTCAAGCTTTATTGGATTGGTGGAAGGGGTTGATTTTAGTGACCCAAAACAATGGGGAACAGCAAGCTATAATCCTAAGCATTACTATCAAGGCTACGTGCAGTCAGCTGTGGAAATTGCCTTTGAAAAATCCATTGCGGTCAAACTAAGTTCTGCATGGAAGCCATTAATATTATTACCGCGTAGTCATGAGGTATTACTAGATGCAGATGATAAGCAACTGCGAGCATTTGCAAGTGTGAATGTTAAGTTCATGCCTATATCCACGACTAAAATAATGTCAATTGCCCCCGTTAACATTGCGGAAGAAGCAATTTCTACTGACTTAGAGAAATTTCAAGATTTAAACTCTTTTTTATGGAAGCTGGCATGCTGGACATCGAAAGGGCGTTATATATCGTCTCTAGATTTGGAAAGGCCGATCTACTTGAAGCAGTGGCCTAATTTTACACGCCTTGTTATCACGCCTCATGCAATGAGAATAGCCTCATTACTGGTAACCGAGCCACGAGCAATCCCCGATATTGTACAAGTATTAAAAATCAAACCCCAATATGTGTTTATTTTCATAAGCGCAGCCTATACGATTGGAATTTTAGAGCAAATAAATAATCAGGATAAAGCAGTAAAAATGGAAGACTCAGTAAGCCCCGTAAGAAAAAAAGCACAGAAAAAAGGTTTGCTAAGCCGTATTTTAAGTAAACTTAGGGGTTAGAAATGAATTTGATAATCTCTAAAGCCTGTATATTTTGCATTCCTTATTTCAGTCTTGTTTTCGGTAATAAATAAATGAGCCAATATAAAATAATTTTTACCGGACCTGTTGGTGCTGGTAAAACAACTGCCATTACATCTATTAGTGATGTGCCGCTGATAAATACGGATGCAGTGGCGAGCGATATGACCAAGCAAAGGAAGGCGGGAACAACGGTAGCCATGGATTATGGCATTATGAATTTGAATGATGGTGAAAAGATTCACCTGTATGGAACACCTGGTCAAGAGCGATTTGATTTTATGTGGGATATCTTGACAGTAGGGGGAATAGGTTTAGTTTTGTTATTAGATAATTCTAGGGCTGACCCTTTTTTAGATATGAAATTTTTTCTAAATTCATTCAATGGTTTTATCGAAAAAACGGGTGTTGCAATTGGTGTTACACAAATGGATATTAGTACTAGTCCTACTATTGATGAATATCATCAGCACTTGCAAACAATGGGGCTTAAAATTCCAGTCTTTTCCGTTGATGCGCGTGAAAAAAATGATGTTTCAATTTTGGTTCAAGCATTAATGTTTTCCTTGGATTCTGGTTTAGATGAGGAGTAATTAAATGAGTAATGCCACATTGGCGGATGATTTATATATCTATTTAACACCTGCTGGTTGCTATTATGCGGTTTCTGCTCAGGAAGAAGATCCTGCTAGAAAATTTTTGCGTGCGGTTTTAGAAGAAACCAAAACACCTAAGTTATCATTAGAAGCTTTACAAGGCCTAATGCTTATTGAGGATGCAGATAAATGTATAGCTTTATTGCAAAAGTGCCAGCAGTTAGGTTGGGTTCAAGGCATAAAGGAGCCTAAAGAAGTCCCTGAAGCTTCATTAGAAGATGCTTTACCAGAGCTTTTAAAAGGAATTTCTGAGGAGGGCAAGGTAGTATTAGCCGATGATCAGGGCTTTTATTTAGCTTGTAATGGTTACCCTCATGAAGTTGCAGAAGAGGTCTCTGTCTTAAGTGCTGAAATTTCTGTTATTCATATGCGTAGAGCAGGGCTATTAATGAAGAACTTAGGTTTAAGTAGTCATGCTTGGGCTATTGTGAATGCAGCAGGAAATAGCCAATTAGGGTTTTGGCCTTTATTTATAGGAAATACTCGGTTTATTATTGCTATATCGGGTATTCCCCATTTTAATCAGAGTGAATTTATTAGCTTAGTATGGATGTTAAGCGTTCGCTATGCTCACAATAAGTAAAATTAATTAATAAGTTATAAGGAGAGGTTTATGCGTGAAGAGATGTTAAGTGCTACATTAAATGAGTTAAATGGTAGTTCTGCCGATATTGAGGCATCAGGTATTATTTCCACTGATGGTTTGATGATGGCTTCGGTTTTGCCTGCTAATCTAGACGAAGATAGGGTCGGTGCAATGAGTGCGGCGATGCTTTCACTTGGGGATAGAACGGCACAGGAACTCGCAAGAGGGACTTTAGAGCAAGTGCTGATTAAAGGTGATAGTGGCTATGTACTAATGACTTATGCTGGAGATGAGGCTGTTTTAACAGTACTTGCAAAACCAAATGCAAAGCTAGGGCTGATTTTTCTAGATGTGAAACGTGCAGCAGAAAATATTGCAGAGCAGTTGAGTTAATTTACTAGGAATTGAACTGGTTTGCATTTATTTCTAGGTTTATATTATATATTGATATTCGATTCTTAATAAATTTATGAGGCAAGGTAAGTTATGTTGCATGACATGAAGCCCGAGGATATTTTGGGCGAGTACCAAGAAGTCACTCTTGACTTGTATGGCGGGATAAGCCGTAAGGTTTTGTATACAGACATTGAGACGGCTTACCCTGATGGAAAATTAATAGTCTCTACAACTGACAAAGAAGGAGTGATTACCCATGTTAATCAGTCTTTTATAGAAATGTCTGGTTTTGAAGAAGATGAGTTGATTGGAGCATCTCACTCAATGTTGAGGCACCCTGATATGCC
>CAZXJK010000232.1:2205-4891 GCA_964640895.1 uncultured Methylomonas sp. | reverse complement strand
TTAAAGAACCACCACCAACACCTGTCAACCCAATGACAAAGCCAACTAAACTGCCTGCTGCAATATGAATTAACTCAAAGGGAAATGAATCAAATGGAATTGATTCAAAAGAAAAATATTCCATTGTGATTTATTTTCTTTGTGCTAACCAACGCTGACTAAAAAAACCCGTATAAATAGCAACAACCATCATTGTACCTTCTACAGAAAATAAGCCCAAACTTGCGACAGCAGGCCCTGGGCAATAGCCAGTCATCCCCCAGCCAATACCAAAAATAGCCGAACCTAAGATTAAAGGTTTATTAATAACCGTTTGTTTAGAAACATGAAAACCAGTCTCAAAAATAGGTGTTGGACGCTGCAAAATAAAGCGAAAACTCACCATAGAAACGGCTAACGCCCCCATCATGACAAAAGCCAAGCTGGGATCCCAGTTACCCGTTACATCCAGAAAATTCAACACTTTATTTGGGTCAATCATTTGCGATAAAGCCAAGCCCAAGCCAAAAATAACCCCAGCAAGTAAGGCAACTAAATTATTTTTCACCCTGTCACTCCCAATAAATGCTTCAATATAAAGACAGTAATACCACCACTCGCCATAAAAGTAACCGTTGCCGTAATGGATCTCACTGAAAAATTTGCGATACCACAAATACCATGCCCACTGGTACAGCCACTTCCCATCCGAGTACCAAACCCCACTAAAAAACCACCGATAATAATGAGTAATACTGGGTAGTTTTCACGTAACTGCAAGCTATCATTAGTGATAAGCTGAAAAATAACAGCCCCGAGTATCAAGCCTACCAGAAAGATAGCCCGCCACATTTCTTCTTTTTTGGGGGCACTAAATACACCGTTCATAATGCCACTAATACCAGCCATACGTCCATTTAATAGCAGTAACAAACTAACACTCAAACCAATCAATGCTCCACCTAATAAAGCGGATACAGGAGTAAAGTTTTCCAAGAATTCACCATTGAGATTAACTTAAAATTGCCTCATTATAAGGGCTAATAGCAAGCTAGCAAAATTTACCTGACCAAAACCATATTATGAAAATTAGTCTACCCTAATATGACATATGACTTATAAAATAAACAAGCACGTTATAAACTATAGTTAATGTACAAAGCCATTCTTTAATCAACAAAACCACAAATTATGTTTGAAATTGCTGAATTAGGTCACACCGTTTCTAAAGCTGACTACAACGATAAAGTGCCCACCTTGAGGACACAGCTATTAACCATTCAACAAGCACTTAGTCAGTTAGACTTCTCCGTTGTCATTTTAATCTCCGGAGTGGATGGCGGCGGCAAAGGTGAGGTCATCAATATCCTCAACGAATGGCTAGACCCACGTTTTATGCGCACTAATGCCTATGATTCTCCGAGTGATGAAGAGCAAGAACGCCCAAAATTCTGGCGATTTTGGCGCACGATGCCAGCAAAAGGTACCGTAGGCATTTATGTTGGCTCTTGGTATAGCGAGCCTATCGCCCAACATGTACATGAGCAAATTGATGCGGCAAAATTACAGGCACAGCTCACTCAGATTAACGAATTAGAGCAAGAACTGGCTGACGACGGTACTTTAATTATCAAGTGCTGGCTGCACTTGAAACAAGAACAACAAAAAAAGCGTTTAAAACAGCTAGAGAAAAACCCGGAAACCGCATGGCAAGTGACCAAACGCGATAAGGCGCACTTAAAAATGTACGATAGCTTTGTTAATACTGCGGAAAATGTACTACAGGAAACCAGTACTAGCCAAAACCCTTGGCTGATTGTTGAAGGTAGTGATATTCGTTATAGCAGCCTCACAGTTGGTCAGCATATACTCGATAAAATCAGCGATCATATACAAGCGCGCCAATTAGTCGCAAACGCCCCCCCCCCGAGCCTATAGCACGCATTATTCATGGCAACCAACCTATCCTATTGGATGCCATGGACCTAAGCCTAGAACTGGATAAAAAACAATACAATGAGCAACTAAACCACTACCAAGGCAAACTCAATAAACTTGCTCGACAAGCACATCAGAAAAAAATATCCAGTGTCCTCGTATTTGAAGGCTGGGACGCGGGCGGCAAAGGGGGAGCAATTAGACGGCTTACCCATGCAATTGATGCGCGTAGTTATCAAGTCATTCCCATCGCAGCACCAACCGACGAAGAACAACAGCAGCATTATTTATGGCGCTTCTGGCGGCATATGCCGCGGGCTGGCCGGGTCACTATTTATGACCGCAGTTGGTATGGTCGCGTACTGGTTGAACGCGTGGAAGGCTTTGCGCAAGAACATGAATGGCAACGTGCTTACCCAGAAATCCGCAACTTTGAAGAAGCCCTTACCGATCATGGCATTGTATTAGTCAAATTTTGGCTGCATATAGACCAAGAGGAACAACTACGTCGCTTTAAAGAACGTGAAAAAATCAGCTATAAGCAACATAAAATTACCGAAGAAGACTACCGTAATCGGGAAAAATGGGACGACTATGCGCTGGCAGTCAATGATATGGTCGCACGTACCAGCACGCAGTCCGCCTTATGGACTTTAGTGGAAGCCAATAATAAACGCTATGCACGTATCAAGGTACTTAAAACCTACTGCGATAAGCTAGAACAACAGCTAGATACCTAAGTAAAATGGGGACTCAGTTAAACTGGCAA
>CAZXJK010000232.1:0-2105 GCA_964640895.1 uncultured Methylomonas sp. | reverse complement strand
ATTAATTACCATTAAAAGTGCTTTACTACAACATGAACAAGATTTAAAACATGAGCTCTAAGCAGTTAATCGACACCTTTATTGATACGCTTTGGCTGGAAAATGGTTTAAGCAAAAACACCTTAAGTGCCTATGCCAGCGACTTACGCCTGTTTAATAAAAGCTTGACTAGCACAACCTTAGTTGAAGCCAGCAATACCGACATCAGCACGTTCTTAAATATGCGCTATCAACAAGGTATCAGTGCCCGTTCCACTGCGCGTATTTTATCCAGTCTACGCCGTTTTTATACTTATCTTATTAGAGAAAAGTATATCAGCACTAACCCCACTGCCTTAATTGACCTACCCCGTATTAGCCGTTCCTTACCTGATTCTTTATCTGAACATGATATTGAGCAACTGTTAGCCGCTCCAGAGCCCAGTTCCATTCTAGGTGAGCGCGATAAAGCCATGCTGGAAATGCTGTATGCCACTGGTTTACGTGTCTCCGAATTAGTGACCTTAAACACCGACCAAATCAACCTGCATCGTGGTGTTATTCGTGTCACTGGCAAAGGCAATAAAGAGCGCTTAGTGCCCCTAGGCGAACATGCGCAAGATTGTATCGAAACATACATAAAACACAGTCGCGTAGCACTTTTATCTGAGCGCCCCTGTAGCACACTCTTTGTCACAAATCGCGCCGCAGGTATGACACGCCAAGCTTTTTGGCATATCATTAAACGTTATGCAAAAAAAGCAGGCATTACTAAGCATTTATCGCCACACACCTTACGCCATGCATTTGCCACCCATTTATTAAATCATGGAGCAGATCTGCGCGTTATTCAATTATTACTTGGGCATAGCGACTTATCCACCACCCAAATATACACGCATATCGCCAACGAGCGCTTAAAGGAACTGCACGCTAAATTTCACCCACGAGGCTAATGAAAACATGACCCAAAATATCCATCCAACCGCTTATATAGCCGACCTAGCCAGTTTAGGCGACAACGTCACCATCGGCCCATTTGCGGTTATTGAAGCCAACACCCAAATCGGTGATCACTGCAAAATTGGTGCGCATGCCGTCGTACGTCCGTATACAAAAATGGGCACCAGCAATGTATTACATGCGCATGTAGTATTGGGCGATACCCCACAAGACACCAGCTTTGACGAAGCTATCATCACTAGTCTAGAAATTGGTAACGACAACACCTTTAGAGAAGGCTTTACTGCACACCGAGGCTCCACAGAAAATGCCGTTACCCGCATCGGCTCCAACTGTTTTTTTATGAACAATAGTCATGTCGCACATGACTGCCAAATCGGCAACCACACCATTTTTGCCAATAATGTAGCCATCGGTGGCTTTGTCCAAATTGATGATCATGTATTTATGGGCGGCAGCGCAGTTGTACATCAATTTTGCCGCATTGGCTCTTATGCCATTGTCCGAGGCACAACCGGCCTAAGTAAAGATACCATCCCTTTTTGTTTGATTGCAGGCTACCCTGTCAAACATTATCGTTTGAATACGATTGGCTTAAAACGTGCTGGCATTACTGGGGATCGCTATAAAGTCATTGCAACTGCTTTTAGATTATTACGCAAAAATGAGAGTATTGAGCATTTGGAAGAGACTGAGGAAATTAAGTATTTGAAAGAATGGCTAGCGGTCAAATCTAAGCGTGGGGTGCATGGATTTATAGAAGTTGGGGGCGACAGGCGTTCTGAGTTTCTGCTGCCTCAGCCCAGTTAATATACATGTTGCAAACATAGCACTGGGTAATAAAGAAGGTGATATTTATTCACCTTCAGAATACGAACTTGTCAAAATATCAGAAGTGAACTTTATTTCATGATTGATTTAATGAAATTTGAAAATCTTTTTAATCGGTTAAAAGTACATTTCACAACGTTACCGCCATTGTGCTTGAAGCGCTTTTTAAGCGCTTTTTTCACTTCCCAAGACCCTTTATAGCCTAATGGAAATACCACTAAGTCACCCGCCTTGAAAGTAGTTGCAGGACCGCCATCTTCAGGTGTTATTTCACATTCACCTTCTAAAATAAGTGCTGTTTCTGTCGTAACGAATTCCCATGGGAATACAGA
>CAZXJK010000231.1:0-4910 GCA_964640895.1 uncultured Methylomonas sp. | reverse complement strand
TGAGTTTCTTGAGAGTCAAGCTGTAAAAAATTTAAAAACTGGAAGATCGAGTATTAGGGAGCTGGAAATAAATAATCATCCAATAAAATTTCCATTCTAACGCAGGCAAAGCGAAAATAGTCAGACTGTATTAATACTTTTGAATCTAAAGATAAGGCACTTGGAAATAAATAAGCATCCAATATTTGGGCAGGATTTTTGTTTGTCATTAGTGCTGTAGCAATAGGCGCATAGCAGGCTACGTAACGATTGCTACAGTACTGATGACGGACAAAAAAACCAGAAAAGATGGATGATGTGTGTTTCCAGGTGCCTAAGTATCATGTTAGAACTGACAACTAATATTATAGACTGGCTTCAATATACCGCTAATGGACTAAAAGGCTCCGTACGGCGTATGTTTATGGCTAAGACCATGCAGCAGCTAGGATACGGTGGAGCCAGTGCTGCTGAAAATAGATTGGGCTGGAATAGAGCAGAAGTGTGAAATACATCAAATTGGGGCGCAGTTTAGCCTGCATGAATAGCGAATAGTGCAGGCTAAAGCCTGCGCTCCAATTATCGTTTATTTAAGGGGTAAAGCACTAGCCTTTAGCTTCTAGCGCAGCTATAGCGGGTAGTTCTTTACCTTCTAAGAACTCTAAAAAGGCACCGCCACCCGTAGAGGTGTACGATATTTTATCTTTAATACCATATTTATCAATAGCCGCTAGCGTGTCACCACCACCCGCAATAGAAAAAGCCGAACTATTCGCTATTGCTTGCGCTAAGGTCTTAGTACCTTCAGCAAACTGGTCAATTTCAAAAACGCCAACCGGGCCATTCCAGACGATAGTTTTTGCTGAGCTTAATATATCGGCATATTGTTTGGCTGTTTCAGGGCCAATATCTAAAACCATATCATCTTCAGCAATATCACTGACTTTTTTGACCGTCGCAGTAGCCGTATCAGAGAACTCTTTGGCACACACTACATCAATAGGCACTGGAATGTCAGAGTTATTCGCTTTTGCAGCCGCAATTAACGCTTTAGCATCATCAATTAAGTCAGCTTCGTATAGAGACTTGCCAGCTGAATAACCTGCTGCGGCAATAAAAGTATTGGCGATACCCCCGCCAACAATTAACTGATCTACTTTGGTGGAAAGGGACTCTAATACCGTTAGTTTAGATGAAACTTTAGAGCCACCAACAATGGCAATCACCGGTTTTTCTGGGTTATTTAAAGATTTACCAAGGGCTTCCAGTTCGTTTGATAATAAAGGGCCGGCACAGGCAATGGCAGCCTGTTCGATAACGCTGTGAGTAGAGGCTTGTGCTCTATGTGCGGTACCAAAAGCATCCATCACAAAAATATCACAAAGTGCCGCCATTTTTTTGCCTAGCTCAGGGCTGTTGCTTTTTTCGCCAATATTAAAACGTACGTTTTCACATAGGACCACTTCACCCACATTAATGTCGATACCATCAATCCAGTCCCTTTCTAAGCGTACTGGTTTGCCTAGCAATTCAGATAAGCGTGTCGCAACGGGTTGCAATGACGCTTCTGGGGCAAATTCGCCTTCAGTAGGACGACCAAGGTGTGACATAAGCATAACGGCCGCACCTGCTTGTAACGCCATCTCGATAGCAGGTACACTAGCTTGAATACGAATATCGCTAGTGACTTTGCCGTCTTTAATGGGGACATTGAGGTCTGAACGGATTAAAATGCGTTTACCTGTTAAATCTAAATCAGCCATTTTTTTAATGGACATATTCGGCTCCGAGTAGCTGTGTGACGAGGAAAAAGAGGAGCTTAATTGTATTTAAGCCCCTTAAAAGATAAAAATATTATACCTTAAGTCTGTCTTGTGATTAAATTAAGGCTAATTATTCGGCTTAAAGCCTGAATAGCATTGGAGGTTGCGGAAATTTCCGTAGCAAAAAATAGATAAATGAGGTAAGTAATGGCTATTGATAATCAAGAATTTAAAGATGCACTAAAGTTATGGGCAAGCGGTGTTTCGATTGTAACTGCCAATTCTGCAGAAGGTGAACAAGGTATGACGGCAACTTCTTTTGCCAGCGTATCAATGGATCCACCACAAATATTAGTGTGTATTCATGACGGTGCCGAAACAGGTGCTGCCATTATGCAAGATAAAAAATTTGCAGTCAGTATCTTAACGGCTCAGCAAGAGCAAGCATCCAATGAGTTTGCTGGGGCAAGTAGTATGCAAGAACGCTTTAGTAATGTAAATTGGCATAAAGGTGATTTAGGTCTGCCGGTATTGGATGATTGTATGGTTAGCCTAGAATGTACGGTTGTGCAGCAAGTAAGAGCGGGTACACACTGGGTTATTATTGGTGAGGTGCAAAGTACGCAGGGTCATGAGGGCGAGCCGTTGTTATATTTCAATTCTGCTTATGGCAAGGTTGCTGGCTAACAATCGTTATAAAGCGCATCCATTCAAAATGATGCGCTTATTATTCTTAAAAATAAACCTATTGTAAATCATCCAAGGTAGAGAAATAATTCACAGGCAGTGTTTGCGACGAACCTATTTTATGTCGATAATAAAGGCTTGTGTCATTTAAAATGATTTGATCATTCCAGCTGCTAGGGGAATGACCAATGAATTCACGATGCGGGTAATTAATATCCGTTTCATTGGTGTCGATCAGCAATTTACCAAATAAATTTATTTGTGCTTGTGCAGCGGATGTATTTATCTCAAACACATAGGCTCCCGTTTCGACCCAACCAAAAAGTGGTGTCCCTAATTGCAAGTTATGATTAACTGCGTAAAAATCGGCTACCAATTTAAGACGGGACATCTATAACAGGAGTGAAATAGCTTTAGCTATTTCCGAATCAGCAATAGCTAAAGCTATTGTACTCCTGCCTAATATTTTGTAGGTCTTTGTCCCGTCTTAAACTGGTAGCCTTAGTGTTCGCTCACCCTATTTTTTGTGTTTTCTGATTTTATCAACAAAACTATGCATAATCAGCGCACTTAATATTAACCCTGTACCAATAGCAATTTTTAGGGTTAATACTTCATTATTATAGTAATGCCCCAGAAGCAGAGCTAATACCGGACAGATCAAAGTAATTAAAGCCACGCGAGTAGGTGCTAAATGGCTCAGAATATAATAATACAATGCGAAGCCGATAGGGGTAGCAATGACTCCTAAATATAAGATAGCTAAAAAGCTGTTGATAGGTAAAGTAGTCGGGATTTTTCCATCCAGTAGCCACCATGTGACTAGATACAAAGGCACTGCAAATATTAAGCCGCCTGCAACTTGCGTCATGGCAGGTATCTGGGCATGAATCTTTTTAACCCAAACGGCGCTAAACGCTTGTAAAAAAGTAGCCAGTAATATGCCAAGAATGCCTAGTGCAGTCTGGTAACTAATCAGTAATGCGGAATGAAACATCACCGTTAATCCTGCAATGCCTAAAATATAAGCCAGTAATTTATCCCAGGTTAAGCTGCGTTCACCCAGCCAAAGAGCAGAGAGAATGGCGGTAATAAAAGGGGATAAACCAAAGATAACTGAAATCCAGCCTGAAGGGATATATTGCGCCGCCCAATAAACGGCGAACATGGCACCGTATATTTGTACGGCGACTGCAAAATAAGTACGTCTGGCTCTGGGATGCCAATATATGCGTTGGCGTAAGAGCAACAGCATCAATAACATGCAGACTAAGCCAATAACCATGCGCGCACTGACTCCAAAAATATAGCTGGAGCCATCCGCGCTCCATTTGATCGCTAAAGGGGTGGTTGCCCACAGTAAAATAATAAACAGATAAGCTAAGGCAATACGCATATTAGATATAAGCCATGCTTTTTAATAGGATTAAACCTAGGGTAATAATAAGGGTGCTACCTGCCGTGGTGAGAGCAATAATTTCTGCGGCGATATTGCCGTGTGCAGTCATCTTTTGCGCCATGATATAGCTGGATACTGCGGTAGGTGCTGAGAGCATGAGATACAGTATACCTAAATCTTGCCCTCTAAAACCGAGAGCAATCGCGAGACTGGTGCCGATTAAAGGCATTAATATAAGTTTGCCAAACGTTGCCCAAATAACGTCGTGATGATGCTGCCGGAAGTTTTGCCAATATAAACTGCCCCCTATGCAGATCAAGGCTAATGGTAAGGTCATTTGTGCTAAGTATTGGCCTGTTTGCTGAATGAAATTGGGGATATTTAATTGTAGCGCAGAGCTTATTAAGCCCAGAGTGACGGCTATTAAAATAGGGTTGGTGATAATCGGTTTAAAGGATAATTGTCCTTTGGGTTTTAACAAAAAAACCGACATGGGATTGTCAATAATCGAAATTAAAGCCATATAGAGACTGGCGACTGCTAGTGACTCTGGGCCATAGGCATTTAAGGTGAGAGCGATACCAATAATACCTAGATTGCCACGAAAAGCACCTTGAATAAAAACACCACGCTTGCCTTTAGCAATTAATTTAAGGCTGAGTAAGCCGAATAATATGATGCTGGCAAGCGTGAACAGTGTGCCAAATATAAACAGTGGTAAATTGGTTGATTGGCTAAGTGGTGTGCTGGCAAGGCTGAAAAATAGCATGCAAGGCAAGGTAATATTGAACACAAAGCTATTGGCGATATGAATGAAATGGGCATCAATAAAGCCTGTACGGCGAAATGCAATGCCTAATAGTAACAATACTAAAATGGGAGCTGTAACATTTAAGGCAAAGAGAAATTGGTCTAGCATTATTGGGTTGGATTATGTTTTTCAGAATTTAGGGGAAAGGCAATAATTAATTATCACAGTTTGTGAACTTGAATTCTCGTTTCTAGGGGGGGGGCAACCCCACTGCCATTAAGTTAAGGGAGATGGAAAAAAATAATCATCCAATCTTGTTGGTCTTTTTGTC
>CAZXJK010000230.1:0-4911 GCA_964640895.1 uncultured Methylomonas sp. | reverse complement strand
CTCACTCCACTTAAATTAAATATGCACATGAAAAAACAACTATTATTAGGCTTAACACTAAGCATGGCGATTATCAGTAGTCCAAGTCATGCTTTTAGCGACTCCCCGGATGGTAGCTTTGACATCTCACCCAACCGCCCCGTACCGACACTCGCGCCTATGCTCAAAAAAGTACTGCCGAGCGTGGTCAATATTTCCACCCAAGGAACCGTTGCAGTACAACAGCATCCATCAATGAATGACCCATTCTTTCGTCAATTCTCCCCCAGAATGCCAACCGAGCGCCCTACTCAAGACATTGGATCAGGCGTTATTATTGATGCAGATAAGGGTTACATCCTGACCAATAACCATGTGATTGCCAATGCTAATACCATTTTTGTCACCTTAAAAAATAAGAAAAAATTAAAAGCAAAATTAATAGGTACTGATGCGGAAACAGATATTGCAGTATTACAAGTGCAAAGCGATGACCTAGTTGATATTCCATTAAGCAATTCGGATAAACTACAAGTAGGTGATTTTGTGGTGGCTATCGGCAATCCGTTTGGACTAAGTCACACCGTTACTTCAGGCATGGTCAGTGCTTTGGGACGCACTAACTTAGGCATTGAAGGCTATGAAAACTTTATCCAAACAGATGCTTCCATTAATCCTGGTAATTCTGGCGGCGCATTAATTGATTTACGCGGTCATTTAATCGGTATCAATTCCGCCATTCTTGCGCCTAGTGGTGGTAATGTCGGTATTGGTTTTTCTATCCCTATTAATATGGCTAAAAAAGTCATGGAGCAATTAATAGAGCATGGCGAGATCAAACGCGGCTTATTAGGCGTGCAAATTCAAGATCTAAGCCCTGACTTAGCTGATGCCATGGATTTAAAAGGTATTCAAGGTGCATTAGTCTCACGGGTAACACCTAAGAGCTCTGCAGATAAAGCAGGCATTAAAGCTGGCGATGTCATTGTCGCGGTCAATGATAAAAAAATATCAGGCTCTAGTGCTTTACGCACCAATATTGGCCTAAAGCGTGTTGGTGAAAAAATAAGTATCGATTATTACCGTAACGGTAAACCAAAAACAGTGCATACCCGTGTAGGCAGCCTTAACTCAGGACAACAAACCCGTGCAGCAGTGCAAAATATGCCACTACTAAAAGGTGCCACCTTAAAAGCACTGAGCAAACAGGAGCCTTATCAAGGTACTAGCAAAGGTTTATTGGTCACCGGCATTAAAGCCAATAGTCCTGCGGCCAGAGTTGGCTTAATGGAAGGTGATATTATTCTGGCCATCAATAAAAGAAAAGTAACCCGCCTTGCCGACATTAAAAAAGCAATTAGCTTATCACGCAGACAATTGTTAATTCATTTACAACGCGGGCAAAGTTTCTTGTATTTTGTGATTAAATAAACCTTATGATTAAAATACAACAAATTCCTGTACTGACGGATAATTATATTTATCTTATCCATGATACCGAGTCTGCTGAAACGACAGTAGTAGACCCTGCTCTTGCAGAACCGGTACTGACCTGTCTTAAGCAGAATAACTGGCAACTCAGTACTATTCTTAATACCCACCATCATGGCGACCATGTTGGCGGTAACCTAGAGCTAAAACAACAAACCGGCTGTAAGATTATTGGTGCCGCAACAGATATGGCACGTATTCCAGCTATTGATACAGGCTATAGCGAAGGCGATATAATTAAATTCGGTATGCACAATATTCAGGTTATAGCATGCTCTGGACACACAACGGGGCATATTGCTTTTTATATAGCAGCAGCAGATGCGCTATTCTGCGGTGACACTCTGTTTGCTATGGGCTGTGGTCGTTTATTTGAAGGATCTGCCGAACAAATGTGGCAATCGCTAAATAAATTTACCGTCCTGCCCTTAGCCACTAAAATCTATTGCGCACATGAGTATACGGCAGCCAATGCGCAATTTGCTCTCTCTGTTGAACCGACTAACCCTGCATTACTAACCACGATTGCACAAGTCGATAAATTAAGAGCCGCCAAGCAAGCAACCGTGCCGACAACTTTAGAACAAGAATTGGCTACCAACCCCTTCTTGCGAGCTGGCAGTCCTGATATACAAAATACACTGCAGATGCAAGGTGCATCTGAGCTGGCTGTATTTACTGAACTACGCAAAAGAAAAAATAATTTCTAAAAATGTAAAAATAAATCTTTTGCTTCGCATTATAATGTAATATTATTACATTACATTTCGTAGCAATCAGTATTTTACCACCTTTTTTTAAAAATATGACACCTAAAAAATTACCTATCTTCTTGCTTATCAGCACAGCCAACTCTGCCTTTGCAGATGACATACAAGAGCTTGAGCCTGTTATTATTTCCACACCATTGCATAAACAATTTGCAGAAACCGTACATCCGGTCAATGTCTTAGCTGGCGATGATTTGACTCTAAAACAGGCCAGTACTATTGGAGAAACGTTAAAACAAGAATTAGGCATTCACAGCATGTCCTTTGGCACAAGTGTGGGCCAACCTGTCATAAGAGGCCAAATGGGTAAACGCGTACAAGTTTTGCAAAACGGCCTAAGCAGCTTGGATGTATCGGGGGTTAGCTCTGATCATGCCAATAGTACCGAAGCCCTGCTGGCAGAGCGCATTGAAGTATTGCGTGGCCCTGCCAGTTTACTCTATGGTAGCGGTGCAATAGGCGGCATTGTTAATGTCATTGATAATAGAATCCCTCTCTATCTGCCTGAAACACCTACGACTGCGTTCGAGCAACGCTATAATTCAGTGTCCAATCAATGGAGCAGTGTCTTAAAGCATGATGGTGGTTTGAACAAATTTGCTTGGCATGTAGATGGTTTTTTTCGTACTAGCGATAATTATCATGTGCCTACCGCATCAAATGGTCTTGGTTATGTGCCCAATACCGATGCACAAAGCTGGAGTGCAACTATTGGTGCTTCTTGGATGGATCGCTGGGGCATGCTGGGATTTTCTGTCAATCACTTAGACAATAATTACGGCATCCCCCCAACTGATGAAGTAGTGCGTATCGATTTACAACAAACCCGATATGATGCGAAAGCAGAATTTTATGAGCCCTTTATAGGCATAGAATCCTTAAAATTTCGCTTTGGCTATAATGATTACCAGCATGCCGAATTAGAGGATGGCATTACCATCGGCACCCAGTTTGATAATCAAGGTATTGAAGGCCGTTTCGAATTAGTACATAAAGCATTCAGCTTTATTGATCATGGTGTTATTGGCTTTCAAGCGCAAAGCAAAAAGCTTAGCGCAGTAGGTGCAGAAGCATTTATTCCACCCTCAGACGTACAAAGCTATGCTACATTTTTAGTAGAAGACATACATACCGATAGCATTACTTATGAACTAGGGCTACGCGTTGAACACCAACAAGTTGATGCAGAGGGCTATACACGCAAACAGCATACGCCTGTCAGTGCCTCTTTATCTGCTTTATGGCACGTTAATGATGCATTATTTATGAGCTTGGCATTCACCCATGCGCAACGCGCGCCAGATGTACAAGAGTTATTTTCAGATGGCGTACATTTTGCTGCCCAAAGCTATGAATTAGGTGACGAAGACTTGCAATTGGAAACGTTCTATAACTTAGAGCTTAGCTTTAAAGCTGACTTTGATTGGCTCAGTACTGAATTAAATATTTTTCATAACTGGAGCCATAATTATATCAATCAGCAAAACACAGGGACATGGTTTAACTTAGGTAATGACAACTTTACCAACAGTTGTAGCGCAAGCGAAAACTGTCTACCGGTCTATCAAGCAATGCAAGATAATGCGCGCTTTTATGGCTTTGAAGTGCAAGTCGACGTTCCCTTATGGGGCAATGCAAACCACCAGTTCGATATCAGTTTATTTAGTGATTATGTCCGTGGAGAATTAAGCGGCGGCGGTAATGTACCACGCATGCCACCATTACGTTATGGTCTGCAATTAGATTATGCCAGCTATGATGCATTTGCAGCAGGTTTGCGCTTAACCCGTGCCGCCGCACAAAACCACGCAGGCACAAATGAAAGCACCACTCCTGGCTATTTATTGTTACACTTAAATGCCAATTATAAAGTTAGCTTTGCTGATAGCGTAGATGCCTTACTGTTTGTTAAGGCCAATAATTTATTAAATGCAACCATTCGCAATGCGACTTCTTTTTTAAAAGACGTTGCCCCCGAACCAGGCCGAGGGGTAGAGGTCGGTGTGCGCGTGAGTTTCTAATATGAACCAAGCTATTGATAGTAAAACAGTACAGCAACCCCATAACCATAAGAGTTGTCTACAACAGGCATTGCAGGTAGCCGAGCAGGTTTGTCATAAAAAAGGCTTACGCCTAACCACAATCAGACGACGTATTCTAGAATTGGTCTGCGCCAACCATAAAGCCATTGGAGCCTATGAGTTATTAGATTTATTTCGTGCCGAAGACCCAAAAGCCAAGCCTGTGACGATTTACCGTGCCTTGGATTTTTTAATGGATGCCGGCTTAGTCCATAAAGTCGAATCATTAAATGCCTTTATAGGCTGCTTGCATGCAGAAACCCAGCATAAATCAGCCATTCTAATTTGTGAACAATGCAATAGTGCCTATGAAATTGATGCAAGCTCTGTTTATGACAATTTATTTGCCTTAAGCAAAGCAATACAATTTACGCCACAGTGCTTAACCTTGGAACTGCATGGGGTGTGTAGTAATTGTTCTGATGCCACTACAGACTCTTAAGTGTTTGTACATAATCATTATAACATTTTTTATTTTAAGGTTTTATGTGGAATGGGTAGAGCGTCTTTTTGCGCAACCCACCACTTTGCACAGGATTAGGCACCTGGAAATAAATAATCATCCATCTTTACTGGTTTTTTTGTCCGTC
>CAZXJK010000229.1:0-4914 GCA_964640895.1 uncultured Methylomonas sp. | reverse complement strand
GGTCTGTTTAAGAATGTCATCTTTATTGATATTTTTTGTATTTTCATCCATGATTCTAAGTGGTGAACTCCTCTTGATCGGGTATCTGTTAATACCCTGATTGTTTGAAATTGAATTTATTAAGAGGAGTTTACCTTATTGTAATGTCTCAGCAAGCGCGGAAGCTGGGTTACACCCGTTTGATAAGGTTGTTGCGTTCAAACTCTTTAAGTAGCCGGCTGATGACTTCACGTGAGCTGGCGAGTTCTTCAGCAATAATTTGATGCGTGATACTGATTTCCTGGTTAGTCGTTGATTTTTCTAATAGCCATGCTGCTAGGCGTGAATCTAAACGACGAAAGGCAAGCGCATCAACAAGGCTAATCAGGTCGGCCATGCGTTGGGATAACAGAGAAAAGATGAATTGCTGCCATTGAGTTTCGGTTTTGAGCCAGTGCAGCATTTGTTGCGTGGAAACGACCAGACCTTCCGCATCTTGTTCTATTTCAGCAATAGCAGGAAATACTTGTGAGTTTAAAATACAAGCTGCCGTTAGAATGCAGCTTTCACCTGCACCAATATGGTATAAGGTAATAGATCTACCATCTTCAGCTGGACGATATACGCGCACCAAACCTTTTTGCAAAATAATGAAATTATCACATTGATCGCCCAAGTTACTGATGATGGTGCCACTAGGCACAGAGACTTTTTTGACTTGGGGTTGTTTTAATAAAAATTCAAAGGGGGCTTGTGTGGTATCCATTTTCTGATTCTATCGTTCTTACATGTGGTTCTCAAGTTATTTATCCATAGTGTTATGTATATGTTGCTGGCATTGTCGGTTCTTTGCGAATATTATTAGTTTTGATCCCTTAATTTAAAACAACAAGAGTAAGCAATATGACTGCCGAAATACAATTAACTGATGCTGAATGGCGCGAAAAATTAAGCCCTGAGCAATATAATATTTGTCGCTGTAGTGCAACTGAAGCACCGTTTACAGGCAAATATACAGACTGTAAACAGGAGGGTGTTTATCATTGTCGTTGTTGTGGGCTTGCTTTATTTGATTCTACAAGCAAATTTGATTCAGGTTCAGGCTGGCCGAGTTACTTTGATGTCGTGGCTGCTACGGCCGTTACCGAAGTAGTGGATAATTCGCATGCCATGCAACGCGTAGAAGTGACTTGTAGTGCATGTGCTGCACATTTAGGACATGTGTTTCCAGATGGTCCGCAGCCTACAGGTTTACGGTATTGTATTAATTCGGCAGCCTTGGATTTAAAAATACGATGAATAGTCAACAGCAAGTACAGCAATTACTGGATTTTATTGATGCCAGCCCAAGCCCTTGGCATGCCGTGGCAACAATGGAACAGCAGTTAGTCGCAGCAGAATTTCAGCGTTTGGCAGAGGTTGAGGCATGGCAGGTACAGGCAGGTGGGCGGTATTATATTATTCGGGATGATTCTTCTATTATTGCCTTTGTTGCAGGGCAAAAATCATTAGTAGAGCATGGCTTTAAAATTATTGGCGCGCATACGGATTCGCCTGGGCTAAGAATAAAACCGCATGCGTTATTTAAAGCTGGCGAATTATTGCAGATGGGGGTTGAGGTTTATGGTGGTCCGATTTTAGCAACCTTTACCGATCGAGACTTGAGTTTTGCGGGGCGTGTGAGTTATCGAGCTGCGACAGGCGAAGTTAAAACAGAATTGTTACATTTTGAGCAAGCGTTACTGCGGTTACCTAATCTTGCCATTCATATGAATCGAACAGTCAATGAAGATGGCTTAAAATTAAACAAGCAGACAGAGTTACCTTTGTTGTTTGCTATGAGTAGTCAAGAGCAGCTTCCCGAAGATGCCTTTACGGATTTATTAGTGAGCAAAACTAAGATAGCTGCTAAAGATATTTTATCTTGGGAATTTAATGTCTACGATACCCAAAAAGGTGCATTTTGGGGCGCTGAGCAAGAATTTTACGCGGATAGTCAGTTGGATAACTTAGCATCTTGTCATGCTGGCTTATCAGCTTTATTGGCTGATTCTGTGTTAAGTTCGGGCAATACTGTGGTGTGTGCTTTTTTTGATCATGAGGAAGTTGGAAGTGAAAGCGCCAAAGGAGCCGATGGTAGTTTTTTGCCTGATACTTTAGAGCGTATCGCGTTAGCAAGTGGCTTAGGCACTGAAGAATATAAGCGGGCATTGGCCAATAGCTTTATGTTCAGTGTTGATATGGCACATGCGTATCAACCTAACTTTCCTGCTGCCTATGAAGCTGAGCATAAGGTGTGTGTCAATAAAGGTCCTGTCATTAAACTAAATGCTAATCAGCGTTATAGTTCGGAAAGTATTTCGGCAGCTATGTTTATGCGTTGGTGTGAGCAAGCCAAGGTTCCGTATCAACAATATGCACATAGAACTGACATTCCCTGTGGTAGTACTATTGGCCCCATGACGGCAGCAAAATTAGGCATGCGTACTGTTGATGTGGGCAATGCCATGTGGGCGATGCATAGTATTAGAGAGAGTGCTGGGGTGTTGGATCACGAATATATAATTAAAGTGATGACTTGTTTTTTTGAGGAATAGAACGTTTATTTTTAATAAATTATTGAGAATATGCTATACATTATAAAGATCATTTGCAAGACTAACGAGTAACTATGCAATCGAATATTATTTCTTTGAGTTCTGAGTATCATGTGAGTGCTGCTCAGGCAGAAAAACTGCTTACATTGCAGTGTGAAATTTTAGAGAAAGTTGCTTTGGGAGTTGATTATAAACAGATCCTTGATGATTTGTGTATCGCAGCTGAGGCGATGGTTGCTGATGCGGTTGCATCTATTATGATGTTTGATGCTAGCGGAGAATTTTTAACGGTGTTGGCAGCACCTTCGATTCCAAGTGAAGCAGTGATTGCATTGAATGGGTTGGTTTCAGGAGAGCAGGCAGGTTCCTGTGGTACGGCTGTGTATAGCGGTGAAGCGCAATTTGTGGTGAATACTAAAAAGGATCAGCACTGGTGTGCTTTGCAGCAATTTGCAGCTGACTTTGGTATCGGCGCATGTTGGTCATGCCCTGTTAAAGTAGAGAAAGATAAGGCAATCGGTTCGTTTGCTTTATCAAGTTTTGAACAACGAGTCCCTTCGGCGTTTTATAAGCAACTATTGGAAACCAGTGCGCACATTGTTGGCATTATTATTAAACGCCAACAGGAAGAGCAATCACTTTGGGATTTAGCGCATTATGATGCCTTAACGGGGTTGGCAAATCGAACCTTATTTAATGAGAGATTTGCTGCTAGGCTTAAAGATGCCATTATTAATAAGCAGTCCTTGGCATTGCTAATGCTGGACTTGGATGGTTTTAAGGATGTCAACGATACCCAAGGGCATGATATTGGTGACCTAGTTTTACAGCGTGTTGCTGAGAATGTGCAACGTGTGTTAAGTACTGCTGATGTTTTTGCGCGTTTGGGGGGGGATGAATTTGTTATCTTATTAGGCTATTCAGGTGATCAGGCAGTTATTGAGCACCTTGCTGAGCAAATTTTAAGTCTATTTCAACAAAAAATTGCAGTTGCCATGCATACTTTTGCTTTATCTACCAGTATTGGTATTAGCTTATTCCCGGAGAATGGTAGGTCTACGCAAGTGTTGTTGCGCAATGCTGATACCGCTATGTATGCTGCAAAAAAATCAGGACGTAACTGTGCGCGATTCTATAGTGTTGATTTGACACGATCAGTACGTGATCGCATGGAATTGATGACGGATATGCGTCTAGCCTTGCTTAAGCAGGAATTTGTACTGCATTATCAGCCGCAGTATTGTCAGTTAAGCAATGATCTAGTTGGCGTTGAAGCTTTAGTGCGTTGGCAGCATCCAACAAAAGGTTTGATAGCACCTAATATTTTTATTCCTGTGGCTGAGGCAAGTGGTTTCATTAAAGAGTTAGGTTTATGGATTTTTAGTGAAGCATGTCGGCAGTGTATGCAGTGGTGGGCGAGTGGTATTCCCTACTTTTCTTTGGCCATTAATTTGTCTGTTAAACAATTAAATACTGAAAATATCCAACAATTTCAAGAAGTACTGGCTAGTCTTAGTTTTCCAATACAATGGTTAGAGCTGGAAGTGACAGAAAGCTTAGTTATGCAGCAGAGTAGTTTGGACGAGCTAAAAAAATTAGATGCCTTAGGTATTAGTATTTCTATGGATGACTTTGGTACGGGACATTCTTCTTTAGCGCAATTAAAACATTTGCCTATTTCAAAGTTGAAAATAGATAGGTCTTTTGTGAAGGACTTGGAAAGTAATGAAAGTGATAAGGTAATCGCTAGAACGATTATTGCAATGGGGCATAGTTTAGGCTTGAAAATTGTTGCAGAAGGGGTTGAAACTAAAGGTCAGCAAGATTATTTAGTGCAGCATGGCTGTGACATTATTCAAGGGTATTTATTGAGTCGACCATTACCTGCATCAAAGGTTGTCGAGTTGTTTTCTAGGCTTTAAGCTTTGGCTCTGGTTCGGAGTTTTATAAAATTTCGCCCATGCTATTTTTAATAGTTCCTCTTGTTTTCCTTTGGCAACTCTTTTAATTGGAACCAGATCGCTAAATCACACCCTAAGCCTAGCTTTACAATTATGGACAAATTATAATTCAATCAATACTTTTTATTATTAATTAAGGAACTGGAAATGACGATTGATCAACAGCCTTTATCAGCTGATGAGTTAGCCAAAATACATGCGTATTGGCGTGCCGCAAATTATTTATCTGTCGGGCAGATCTATTTAATGGATAACCCTCTGCTAAGGAAGCCTCTAACATTAGAACATGTTAAGCCAAGATTATTAGGGCATTGGGGGACTACCTAGGCTGTCGAAATATATCATTTAAATTATAAATACTCATACTATTCAATGTC
>CAZXJK010000228.1:0-4940 GCA_964640895.1 uncultured Methylomonas sp. | reverse complement strand
CAGAATAGCATGCAAACAAGTCTATTTGGCGGGTAATAAGCTGCAAACTTTGAACTAGTACTCAAAACGAGAGTGGTGTTCAATGTCATAAAATTGACTTTATAGCACTTAGCGGTACAATTAGGGGTTAATTTTGATTTAGGCTGGAAAAGTCTGTCAATCGCTAAGGGACGGGGATTATTGAATTTTCGTTCCTAAGTCACTATCTGCAATTATTTTACAGAAGTAGGAAGCTATTTAAATGAGTCATACCTTATATGAAGCAAACGCACAACGGGTACACCGTTGTGAATTAGCCGTTCCAGGATCAAGCCCAGAAATGTTTGAAAAAGCATTGAAAAGTGGCGTAGATGTTATTTTTCTTGATCTTGAAGATGCCGTTGCACCTGATGATAAGTTGCAGGCACGTAAAAATGTTATTAATGCAATTAATGATTTGGATTGGGCGGGGCATGGTATTACCGTTTCTATTCGTATTAACGGCCTAGATACACAATACATGGTGCGTGATGTTGTTGATTTGGTTGAGCAATGTGGCGAGAAAATAGATACCATTTTAATTCCTAAAGTAGGGGTTTATAGTGATGTTTATATGGTTGAATCGATGCTGAATCAGCTAGAGATGCAGCAAGGCATGACCAAGAAAATTGGTATTGAGTGCTTGATTGAAACGGCATTGGGTATGGCAAATGTTGAAGACATTGCCAAGCAAGGTAATATTGGTGGTCGTTTAGAGGCACTACATTTTGGTGTTGCTGATTATGCTGCGAGTAATCGTGCTAGAACTACTAATATTGGTGGCTTAAATCCTGATTACCCTGGTGATCAATGGCATTTCGCCATTAGCAGAATGACAGTTGCTTGTCGTGCTTATGGTCTGCGAGCTATTGACGGGCCATTTGGTGATATTAAAGACCCTGATGGCTTTAAAGATGCGGCGCGTAGAGCAGCAGCATTAGGTTGTGAAGGAAAGTGGGCCATTCATCCATCACAAATTGCATTGGCAAACGAAGTGTTTACGCCACCACAGTCAGAGGTGGATAAAGCTAAGCGTATTTTAGAAGCATTAAAAGCAGCAGCAGCACAAGGTAAAGGTGCAGCAGCATTAGACGGACGTTTGATAGATGCGGCTTCTGAGAAAATGGCTAATAATGTGGTGAATACGGCTGCAGCCATTGCTGCAAAAGCGTAGCACTAACAGTTATTGATAAAAAGGTCGCTTATGCGGCCTTTTTTCGTTGAATTTTAGGTTATTTTATTTAGGGGAGGTGCTATGGATATTCATGAGTATCAGGCGAAAGAAATTTTAGAAGGTTATGGCGTTAAAATTGCTGAAGGGGGCTTAGCGTATAGCCCAGAAGATGCCGTACAACGTGCTAGAGAAATTGGCGGTAATGTTTGGGCGGTGAAGGCGCAAATTCACTCAGGTGCACGGGGTAAAGCAGGTGGTGTAAAAATTTGTTTTACGCACGAAGAAGTAGAAGCGGCTGCGGATAGTATGCTGGGTAAAAAATTGGTGACGCACCAAACAGGCCCAGCTGGAAAAGTGTGTTCACGCTTATATATTGAAGCAGGAACCGACATTGATAAAGAATTGTATTTCAGTTTTTTGGTAGATCGTGCCCATGAACGTATTGTCATGGTTGGTTCGGCTGAAGGCGGTATGGAGATTGAAGATTTAGCGGAAAACAATCCTGATGCTATTAAGAAAATTTATATAGATCCTGCAGTAGGTTTGTTAGACTTTCAAGCACGTAAAATGGGTTTTGCACTAGGCCTAGAAGCTTCACAAATTAGTCATGCCGTTAAACTAATTACTGGTTGTTACCGCGCTATGCGTGAGTTAGATGCCAATATGCTAGAAATTAACCCGTTGGTTGTCACTAAAAGTGGCGAAATAATTGCATTAGATGCCAAAATGGGCTTTGATGACAATGCCTTATTCCGTCGTCAAAAAGTAGCAGAATTACGCGACAAAACCCAAGAAGATCCGCGTGAAATGGCAGCAGCTGATCGTGGTTTAAGCTATGTTGGTTTGGATGGTGATATTGGTTGTATGATTAATGGTGCCGGTTTAGCGATGGCAACTATGGATATGATCAAACTGGCTGGTGGTGAGCCTGCTAACTTTTTAGATGTAGGGGGGGGCGCTTCACCAGAGCGTACCGAAAAAGCGTTTCGTTTAGTATTAGCTGATGAAGGCGTTAAAGCCATGTTAGTGAATATTTTTGCCGGCATCAATCGTTGTGATTGGATTGCCGAAGGTGTGGTACATGCCGTGAAAAAAATCGACATGAAAATTCCATTGATTGTGCGTTTATCAGGTACTAACGTCGAAGAAGGCCGTAAAATTATTGCCGACAGTGGCTTGCCTATTATTACAGCAACCACATTGGCAGAAGCAGCTGAAAAAGCCGTGCAAGCACGTAATGAGCAAGTAGCAAAAGAAGGAGCAGCATAATGGCGATTTTAATTAATAAAGAAACTCGTATTATTGTGCAAGGTTTTACTGGCAAAATTGGTACCTTTCATGCGCAAGATATGATCAATTATGGCTCGAATGTTGTCGGTGGAGTTACCCCAGGTAAAGGTGGACAAACGCATTTAGACCGACCTGTTTTTAATACCGTTAAAGAATCAGTGGAACAAGCGGGTGCAGAAGCGAGTATTGTTTTCGTGCCCCCCGCTTTTGCTGCAGATTCTATTATGGAAGCGGCGGATGCAGGCATTAAATATTGTGTATCGGTTACTGATGGTATCCCGACACAGGATATGATGAAAGTAAAACAATATTTACGTAAATTCCCAATTGAAGAGCGGATGGTGCTAACAGGCCCTAACTGTGCAGGGACGATTAGTCCTGGACAAGCCATGTTAGGTATTATGCCAGGACATATTTATATAGACGGTGTGGTCGGTGTAGTAGGGCGTTCTGGTACTTTAGGGTATGAAGCCGCAGATCAAATGAGAGAATTGGGCATTGGTATTTCAACTTCGGTTGGTATTGGTGGTGATCCGATCAATGGTAGCTCACATCGTGATATTTTTGAGAAATTTGAGCAAGATGATGCCACCAAAATTATCTTGATGATTGGTGAAATCGGAGGTCAACAAGAAGTTGAAGCAGGTGTTTATGCAAGTAAGCATATGAATAAGCCAGTGGTTGCTTATATTGCTGGTTTAACGGCTCCTAAAGGTCGTCGTATGGGGCATGCGGGTGCCATTATTTCATCTGCTGGGGAAAGTGCGGCTGAAAAAGTGGAAATGTTGCAAGATTTAGGTGTGACTATTGCGCCTACTCCATCTGCTATGGGTGAAACAATTGCTAAGGTTTTAGCTAAAATGTAGATTTATCTATGGGCTTGTAGTTTGAGTCGTATTGAATATTGAAAGCCGTACCTTGATTGATATTGGGGTGCGGTTTTTTTTGCTTTGAACTAACTTATTTTTGAATGATCCTGAATTCATCTATTAGAGGTGGTGCGCACTTATTATAAGGTATTGGTTATTTTATAAATGTACTTTGTCGACTGATTATTGTTGCTAGTCATAGACTAAGGGAGTACTATGAATTTTCCCTACGGTTGTAAAAGTAATTAAGTAGTGCTCACCGCAACAGTTGATTATGAACTGTTGTGAATTAAATGCTAAATAAAAATTATAAAACTATTAAAATCAATGATATATGAATTATGAATCGTAAAGAAATTATTAATAAGGAGATTATTATGATAAGTAGACAAAAATCAAAAGGTCTATCAGGCATTATGACCAATATCAAACCCTTTGCGGCAAGCCTGTTTGTCGCTGCTAGCTTCCTTGTATATGCGCCTGCTGAAGCCAGTCTTATTGCGCACTTCAGTTTTGAGGGTGACTCTCGGATCGACTCCGTAGGAGGCGTGGAAGCGATAGCTTTTGGAGCACCTACTTACACTACAGGTCAAAATGGGCAAGGGCGAGGCATTTTACTAGACGGTACTACGGATTTTTTGCGTGTGGGTATCAACGCTAACCCTGCAGGAATGTCTCAGATGACTTGGGGGGCGTGGGTTAATGCATCGGCGGGTAGTGCTATCCGCCAAGTGCTTAGTATTGATGATGCTAGCCCTGGCGATTTTGATCGTAGCATCGGTATTGACACAAGATGTGGTGGCGGTACAGGGTGGTCTGTTTTCAGGGGGGCTACTGGCAGTGGCGTTATCGGGTCTGGTAGTCGTCCTGTCATCACGGGGCAATGGGTCTTTCTGGCTGCGTCCTATGACGAAAGTCTGCAGACAATGAGTTTTTACGTAGATGGCTTGGCTGCTATTACTGCGCCTACAGCCTTTAGCGTCGCAACCAATGCCTTTTTCGATATTGGGCACAACCCGTCACATGGTGAATTTTTCGGTGGGGTTATCGATGAGGTCTTCGTCTTTGATGAAGTCCTATCGGCCAGCGAGATCGAACATATCCGACTGAACGGTATCGGCGAAGCGACAGCTCCAGAGTTAGGAGCGCTTAGCCTTCTAATGATAGGAATGTTTATTTTTGGACTGAAAGCTAAGAATGTAGTAGGGATCTTGATGGGCGGGGCAAGAAAAGGATAGAGTTTTAGAGTGGGTTAAATGCGTATGTGAAAAAAATTCTTAGTATTTTACTAAAAGATACTAAAGTCATTATACGAATTCACCTATTAGATTTGAGATGACGTATGCTTAATTATTAAGTTGCAGATTATTGATTCCATATTTCAATAAATTAAATTCAGGCTATTTAATTAATTATTGCAACCAATTGATTAATGGCCGGCACTTCGCAAAATATATATGCGAAGTGCCTGCTAAATTTTCATCAATGACTTAACTTGGTGCCAATAACTTCGGCAGTTTTTTTAATACAGTTAAATGTGGACTGTTTTTGAATAAAGCATAGGCTTAAAATAGTTATGCACTAACCAA